>JBGSOU010000151.1:0-3484 GCA_041739025.1 Hyphomonas sp. | reverse complement strand
GATTTTGTTGCAAAAGTCGGTTGAGGCAGGCCACGAACCGTGATTCCGTTGCGTTGACGCGATTCTCGGCGAGGTCGATCCATGATGGGCCGTCTGAAGAGTGACCAAGGTCAACTGTTCTACGAGTTTCATCTTGGCGATGCAGTGCCCGAGGATCATCTGGTGCGGAAGATCGACGCTGCTCTCGATCTTTCCTGGCTTCGCAGCGAACTTGCACCTCACTATTCGTCGATGGGGCGGCCGTCGATCGATCCGGAACTGATGATCCGGATGTTGGTCGTCGGGTATGTGTTCGCGATCCGCTCGGAGCGCCTGATCTGCCGTGAAGTGCAGGTGAACTTGGCCTATCGCTGGTTCTGCAAGCTCGGCATCGAGGACGCCATCCCGGATCATTCGGCGTTCTCGCGCGCCCGCAACGAGCGCTTTCGCGATGGAGATGTTTTCCGCCACATGTTCGAGCGGGTCGTCGAGGCGTGCATCGCGGCCGGTCTGGTTGGGGGCGAAGGCTTTGCGGTCGATGCGAGCCTGATCCAGGCGGATGCCAACAAGCAACGCTCAATCGCGGGTCAGGATTGGCGCAGGGATCGTGATCCAGCGAGGTCCAGCCGCGCGGTGAAGGAGTATCTGGCGACCCTCAACGACACGGCGTGGGGTGCTGCCAGCGACGTTTTGCCGAAGTTCGTTTCGCCATCCGATCCCGCGGCCCAGTGGACCGGCGCTCACAAGGGACCAGCATTCTTCGCTTACTCCGACAACTATCTCATCGACGTGAAGTTCGGCGTCATCGTTGACGTCGAAGCCTCCCGTTCCATTCGGCAGGCCGAGGTCGGCGCGGCAAAGACCATGATCGAGCGAACAGAGGAGCGCTTCGGCCTTAAGCCTGAGCGGCTTGTCGGAGATACTGCTTACGGGGCGGCTCCGATGCTGAACTGGTTGGTCGAGGAGAAAGGCATTGCGCCACATATTCCCGTGTTCGACAAGTCGAAGCGGGACGACGGCACCTTCTCGCGCAGCGACTTTCAATATGATCCGACGAGCGACGTTTACCACTGTCCAGGCGGGAAGCGGCTTGGCACGAGCGGCACCGTGCATGAGGGTAAGACGCTTCTGTATCGTGCCAGCAAGCTCGATTGCGACGTATGCCCACTCAAATCCCAGTGCTGCCCAAAAGAACCATCACGCAAGATCCCGCGCGACATTCATGAACACGCCCGAGACGTTGCCCGATCGGTCGCCGGCACCGAAGAGTTCGAGAAGTCGCGCCGTGAGCGCAAGAAGATCGAGATGCGGTTCGCCCACCTGAAGCGTATCCTGAAGCTCGGTCGCCTTCGACTGCGCGGTCCACGAGGCGCCCAGGATGAGTTTGTTCTGGCCGCCATTGCCCAGAACCTAAGACGGCTCGCAACGCTGGTTGCGCGACCGCCACCCGCTCAGGCTCTGTGTCTTGCGTAGCGCAAAAGTTGCGTAGAGAGCGTCGGGGCCGGGGCAAACCCCGTCGCCCTAAATGAACTGGCCGAACGGCATCATTAGTCACAACCGACTTTTGCAACAAAATCTGCCAACTCTGGACATTCTCAGCGCCCTTCGGCTTGCGCCCGTATCAACGCTTCCAGAGACCTCAGGGATCAGAACAGGCAAGCCGCAATGCCTTCTCTTATAATCTCTTACCAGTTCGCGTTGACAGCAGCTTCGCCCTGTTTTTAGCTGCCACCCTGGGAAGGGCGCGCCGGGGGGCACCAGTGGATCAATTTCTCGATTTGGCAGGCAAGATGCTTGCGGTCTGGTTGGCATCGCTAACTATCCACTTGCTCGTTTATGTCATCGCCACCGCGGTCGTTATTCATTCGTATCGGTTCTTTTGGAAAAAGGGCCTTGCGGAATATAAGATTCAAGAAAGGGAGGCGTCGGCGGCTGACATTCGCCGCGAAATAAGAAGCTCTCTGGGTACAGTGTTAATCTTTTCGGTGATCTACGCAGGTGTCTATTTCGGCGCGAGAGCCGGCGTCTTCACCATACATTTGGGTATAGATCCTCTCGGCTGGGGTTACATGCTGTTCAGCATTGCTGCAATCATCGTGGCGCATGACGCCTATTTTTATTGGACGCATCGGCTGCTCCACGTTCGTCGGTTTGCTCGGTTTCATCGGACCCACCACCAGTCCATCACTCCAACTGCATATTCCTGTTATGCCTTTGACGTTTCGGAAGCGATTTTGCATGGATGCTTTCTTCCCATCTGGTTGCTGATCGCTCCGATGCAGCTGCCCGCGCTATGTATCTCCATAGCCTTCATGATGATCCGAAATATCCTTGGTCATTCCGGTGTTGAGTTGTTCGCGCATGGTCCCGAACGCAGCAAATGGTTCGGTTGGCTAGTGACCAATACCGATCACGACCTCCATCATGCGACGTTTCATTATAATTTTGGATTTCACTTTACCTGGTGGGACCGTCTCATGGGTACGGAACATCCGAGCGCCCGCGAACTTCGTAAGACGCGGCGGTTGACGCCAACGGACAAGAGACCACCGACTCTGTCTGCGCCAACGGCCACAGCCAATAAGAACCGACAAGTCGCCCTTGAACCCGCGCCACGCTAACAGCGGTCTTCGCTATCAGATATTGCGCCCCGCTTCGGCACGCCGATGTCCGCTTTGGGGTCAAACGGCGAAATTCCGGAGTGACCAGCGCATGTCTGCTTTTGCTTCAAAAGCAGCATCCCTCGTTTTACGAGCGCAAGTCCTGGCGGCCGGTCTTGCCCGTCGATTTGGCGCGGCCTGCTTTGGGCCGTTGCCGCTGCAGCTTTGCGACAAAGCCCTGCAATACTTCCGACGGCGGCCGTGCCGCGCTGTAGGCGAGGCCGACCTCGCGCTTCACGTCGACCTCGATCTCGCGCACCGCGACATCGGAATGGGCGCGCGCCACGCCTTCGGGAACGATGGCAATTCCGACACCGGCGGCCACCAGCGCCATCGCCCAATCCTCGGATTCCGCTATCGCCGCGGGCTGGCGTGACGCCGATGCGGTCGCCCGCATGGAAGAGAACACGCTGATCGTGCAATGGGTCCAGCAATGCCTGGAGCGGCGCATCGGCTCGTATCGCTGGGCGCTCGAGCGGCTGGTGATCCAGACCCCGGACAATATCGCAGCCGACGCCGACCGCCTGATCGGCGAACTCGCCGCGCAGACTGCCAATCCGCCGCTCGCCGCCCAGCCGGTGATCGGGCGGGCAGTGACGGTGAAGGGCTGATCCAGGGCGTTACTCATCAATCTGAAAAGAGCCATGTACCTGGCGATTACCTGGCGATGTCCGGATTACGCTCAGAAGCGGGCATCTGGGCAGGTTTTCAGCGAGTCTGATTTGTGCCGATTTTGTTGCAAAAGTCGGTTGAGGCAGGCCACGAACCGTGATTCCGTTGCGTTGACGCGATTCTCGGCGAGGTCGATCCATGATGGGCCGTCTGAAGAGTGACCAAGGTCAACT
>JBGSOU010000138.1:0-1920 GCA_041739025.1 Hyphomonas sp. | reverse complement strand
CGGGCGCCGAACGGATGGCGGCGGGACTGACCGGCGGGGAAGACGGCCTCGACGCCGGATCGCGGCCTCGCTGGCCGCTGGATGAAGCCTTGGCCAACAACGCGCCGGTCTATGGCGGCGGACACAAGGGCGCCAAGGCCTGAAACTGAAGCCCCGGCAAGGAAAAGCCGGGACCTGAGGCGAAGGGTGGCCTCAGGTCCCGGGCAGGACCTGCCTGCGCGTCAGGGGATGTTCGCAGCAGACAGGGATGGGAGGATTTGGCTGCGCGGCGCGGGGCGCCGGGCTCAGGCGACGAAGGTCGCGAGGCCGTAGGTCGCCCAGAGTGTGACAGCCGCAGCCGGAATGGCAGCAAGCATCGACAGCAGCGATTGGCGGGCTTCTTGGCGGGAGGTGGTCATGGCGAAAGCTCTTTTTGAGGGGCGGAAAGCAACGGCTGCCTTCCATGAGCTCTATATAGCATCGCCTTGAACGCTGGTCAATGAACGATTTCGTTTTTATTCACTGATCAATCTTTATAGCGAAACTATCGATGACCGCGCCCGTGACGACACAGGCATCATCGGTGGCCGGGGTCATACCGTCCCAAGGAGCCGGGACCACAGCACCGGGCGACAATCCGGCCAGCAGAAGGTCAAGGACGCCGTCCAGTTCGCGTTGCAGCTTGGGCAGGGTCAACTTGGAGAACAGCTGCGGAAAGCGGAACTTCATCAGGGCCGACTGCCACATTTCGGCGACTTCGTTGGCGTTCGCGACGGCGCGGAGTTCGCCGGACTTGACGCCGTCCTCCAGGATCGCAGTGAGGTAAGCCCGTTCCTTGGCGAGCTTGTCATTCATGTAGAGCGGGCGCTCGCGGGCGAGGACTTCGGCCACTTCGAGGATCTTGGCCTCTTCCTCGATGGCCGAGTAGGTGCGGGCCAACTCATAGTGAAAGAGTTCGCGCATCCGGTTGGCCGCGGTTTCCTTGCGGGCCACGATCTTGGCAAAGGTGAGGTAGGATTCCTCGTTGAACTTGTGCGCCATCGCCTCGGCGATATCCAGCTTGGACGCAAAGAACCGGTAGATGTTCCCGGCGGACATGTTGCAGTCCCGGGCGATCTCCGCCATCGTCGTCTTCGAGTAGCCATAATGGAGGATACGCTCCACGGCGGCGTGAAGGATCTGCAGGCGGGTGTCGTCGCTCGGATTTGGGCTCATCGGATCAAGATACACAATAGAGCTGAACAATCAATATAGCATTCAGCGTCCAGTCTGCGCGCGCACGACCTGTTGCGGCGGTTCTGGCGGGCGCCCCGCGCCTGTGCCATAGCGTCCAACGCAACGTTCTGGAGGGACCGGATGGCTCTGTTTTGTCTTCATTGCCTGGACAACACGGCCGATGGCGCGGCACGCCGGGCTGCGGCGCGGCCGGCTCATCTTGAATGGGCGGCAGGTCTCGGCCCGGTTGTACGCATGGCCGGCCCCCTGCTCAGCCCCGAAGGACAGATGGTCGGCTCGGTCTTCCTGATCGAGGCCGCCGACCTTGCGGCCGCCAGGGCGATCAACGCAGACGATCCCTATTCCAGAGCCGGCGTGTTCGGACAGGTCACGGTCCACGAAACGCGCTGGGCCATCGGCGAAGGCAAGACAGAATGAGACAGTTTGTTTTCGGCAACCTCAATTATTCCAGCTGGTCGATCCGGCCGCTGCTGGTGTCCCGCAAGGTCCAGCTGCCCGTCGAGGAGGTCATCGTGCCGCTCGACTTTCCCGAGACCACCGCGCAACTCAAGACCATCAGCCCGACCGCCAAGGTGCCCTTGCTGCGCTGGGACGGGATCGAGATCTGGGAAAGCCTCGCGATTGTGGAGTTCATCGCCGAATGGGCCCCGCCGGGCGCCGTCTGGCCGCTGGATCCGCAGCGCCGGGCGATCGCGCGGGCCGTGT
>JBGSOU010000120.1:0-6158 GCA_041739025.1 Hyphomonas sp. | reverse complement strand
GCAAAGGCGCGCAGGCCGCGCGGACCGGATGGCGCGTGATCGCCCGCAACGGCGCTTTCGGCCTGCTGGAACTTTCCCCGGAAACCGGCCGGATGCACCAGATCCGGGTTCACCTGATGTCGCTCGGCTGCCCGATCCTCGGCGACGCGCTTTATGGCGAAGGGCAGGCGACCGCGCCGCGCCTGATGCTGCATGCCGCGAAACTGGACCTTCCGCATCCGGAGGGAAAAACCCTGACGCTGACCGCGCCGGTGCCGGAGGATTTCCGCCTTGCGGCGGAGACAGCCGGTCTTCAGTCCGGCTTGTAATAGCCCCGGTACCAGTCCACGAATTTTGCTATCCCGTCGCGGTAGTCCGTGTTCGGCGTATAGCCGGTCAGCGCCTTGAGGAGGCGCACGTCGGCATAGGTCTGCTTCACATCGCCGGGCTGCATCCCGAGCATGTTCTTGACGGCCTTCCGTCCGATGGCCGTTTCGATGGCCTCGATATAGTCGAGCAGACGCACCGGCGCAGCATGGCCGATATTGACGAGACGGTAAGGCGCAACCGGCGACAGCGAGTCGCCCCGGATGATGTGGCTGCCCTGCTGCGGCGGGACATCCATCAGACGGCGGATCGATTCCACGAGGTCGTCGATATAGGTGAAGTCGCGCAACAGGTCGCCATTGTTGAACACGTCGATCGGCTGGCCCTTGAAGATCTTGTCGGTGAACAGGAAGAAGGCCATGTCCGGCCGGCCCCAGGGGCCGTAGACGCTGAAGAAGCGCAACACCGTCGTCGGCACGCCATAGAGGTGGGAGTGGCTGTGCGCTATCAGTTCGCCGGCCAGCTTGGTCGCCGCATAGATGGTCAGCGGATAGGGCGCCGAGTCGCGTTCCTCGAAGGGGAATTTCTGGTTCGCGCCGTAGGCGGAGCTGGTTGAGGCGAGGATCAGGTGGCGCGCCTTGTGGCGGCGGGCGAGATCGATGATGTTGAACGAGCCGACCACATTGGCGTCGATGTATTCGCGCGGATGATCGAGGCTGTAGCGCACACCGGCCTGGGCCGCGAAGTGCAGGATCACGTCCGGCTTCACCCGTTCGAACACCCGCTCCATCGTTTCGGCATCTTCCACGCGCGAACGGGCGAGCCGGAAGTTCGCGAAAGCTGCGAGGCGCGCGGCCCGGTCTTCCTTCAGTTTGATGTCATAATAGGGAGTGAAGCAATCAATGCCCGTGACCGAATGGCCTTCGCGCAGCAGCCGAAGGGCGATTTCGCTTCCGATGAAGCCGGCCGCGCCGGTAACGACAATATTCATGATGGCCTTCTGAACCCTTCGGGGCGGGGCTAAACGATCCGCTTCGCCTTCACAAGCGCCGCGATGGCGGCAGAAGACGACGTAAGCGACCGTCCGTCAACGAAACGGCCCGCCAGCAAGGCTGACGGGCCGCATTCAGGGGGCAGGGCTGGTCTTAGCGTTCGCGCAGGCGCGGGCCCATCGCCATCGACTGGCCGGAGTTCACGGCGTCGGCCACGGCAAGGTCTTCGATCAGGGCCTGGGTCCGCTCGTCACCCACGACGGCGCTGAGCACAGCCGCCGCCCGGACCGTTTCCGACGAGACGCCGAACAGGCCTTCCAGCGCTTCGAAGCCGGACTTGCGTTGTGGGTAGTAGGCCAGAACCGGCAGTTCGGCGGTGTCCATGCCGGCCAGTTCCTGGGCCTTGGTGAGCGCGGTCATGAAACCGCCGAGTTCGTCCACCAGGCCGTTTTCCTTGCCCTGCGCACCGCTCCAGACGCGGCCCCGGGCAATCTCGTGCACCTGGTCATAGGTCATGCCGCGGCCTTCGCCGACGAGCGTGAGGAAGCGGTCATAGCCGCGCTTCAGCTGGGCCTTCACTTCGGCTTCCTGAGCCTGGTTGAAGGGCGCGACGCCGTAGGCATTGGCAAATTCGCCACCGACGCCGACCGTGTCGAACGTGATGCCGAGCTTGTTGGCCGTGCCTTCGATGGCGAACTTGCCGCCGAAGATGCCGATCGAGCCGGTGATGGTCGAGCGGTTGGCGATGATCGCATCGGCGCCGGTGGAGACATAATAGCCTCCCGAAGCGGCGAGCGAGCCCATCGAGACGACGACCGGCTTGCCTTTTTCCTTGGCGCGTTCAACGGCGCGCCAGATCTGGTCGGACGCGGTGGGCGAGCCTCCCGGGCTGTCGACGCGGAACACGATGGCTTTCACGTCTTCATTGTCGGCTGCGTCGAGAATGGCGCGGGCGACGATGTCGGAGGCGAAGGCCGGAGGCTCGGAGAAGGGCGACCCCGTATCGTTGCCGCCGGTGACAACCGCGCCTTCACCGCCCACGATGGCGATCATGCCGTCCTTGATTTTCGCCTTGGAGGGCGGTGCGGTGTAGAAGTTGAGGTCGACCAGTTCGGCATCCTCGCCGGCCCGGGCGAGGGCGGCTTCTTCGGCGTCTTCCGGCCAGCCGAGCTTGTCGACGAGTTTCGCTTCCAGGGCCTGGTCGGCCGATTTCGGGCCCGACTCAAGCAAGGCTTTCATCGCCGGCAGGGCCATGCCGCGATCTTCCGCAACATCAGTCAGAGCGGTGGTCCAGATCGACGTCGCCAGGCTTTCCAGCGCTTCGCGGTGCGGCGCGGTGTAGGCGGTCTCATTATAGGAGTTCGGCGCATTCTTGTATTCGTAGAAGGCGTAGATCTGCGGCGTCAGTCCGATCTTGTCGAACAGGCCTTTCAGGAATTCGGTTTCGAACGTCACGCCGTTGATCATGAAGTCCGTACCCGGCTGCATCCAGATTTCGTCAGCCGCGCTGATCGAATGATACGCAGACGGACCACCCATGCCGTACATGCCTTGCGTGTGGGCAATGACGAACTTGCCGGACGCCTTGAACTCTTTCAGCGCCGTGCGCAGCTCTTCAGCGCGCGAGGTGCCGACGCCGGCCATCGCGCCGCGAAGGTAGATGCCCTTCACAGACTCGTCCTGCTCGGCGCCTTTCAGCTTCAGGAGGGTGTCGGTAAAACCCGACACGCCGGAGAAGGCCGCGAAGCCACCTGTGGGCGCCTGGTCGGGCAGGCCATAATTGAGATCAAGCGTCAGCACGACCTCGTCCGGGCTCGGCGGCTTGGAGCCGGCTGCGGTGAGGATGAGGCCGAACAGCAGGGCAAAGCCGACGAAGACGAAGAGGACCATCGCGACGAAGGCGCCTGCCATGGACAGGAAGAAGGTTTTCATGATCGGGGCATTTCCTTTGCTGGTATTTGAGTCCCGAGACTACGAATCCGGATATTGTTGATAATCGATAAAAAGTAAAGAGATCGTACCGGAATTTGCGCATAGCGGACTGTGCTGCGTGCGCGCAGCCGGTCGGTGACTCATGAGGCGGGCCGATTCCGGGCTACCGAAATCTGGCGCCCGGCTGGCCCTTGCAGCCGCTGGCCGCAGGCGCGAGACAGATTGAATGGCGACCGGATGCGCGCGGCACCCGACCCCGGGCGGCATCCGTTTTAACAGACAACAGAACGGGAGTTGCCAGCCGCACAAAGAATAGCTATTTCGCGCGCTCCACAGTTGGGGTGTCGCCAAGTGGTAAGGCAGCGGTTTTTGGTACCGCCACCCTAGGTTCGAATCCTAGCACCCCAGCCACTCTCCCGTTTTGACTCGCCTGCCGGGATGTCCATCGGTTGCATGCGCGCCATCGCTGCCTGTTTTTCGGGCGTCTTTGCAGTGTCTTATTCTTATGCGACTGCGGAGCGCCGGTTGCGTTCGCATCCGGGCCGGGTATTTTCTAAACGAATGGTAAAGCGCGATTGATCCGCAATTAGAGGATTGTTACCACTGCGGTTCATGGCTAAGCGCTCTGCGCGGCAAGATGCGAAAGCGCTCGGCCGAACATCTCAAGAAGAGTGGGCGATCAACGCCCCGGAAGAATTTCAGGGGATGAGATGGGGTGCTCCCGTCAACTCCAAAAGCAACTTCGGGCTCATGTGTGTTCGAGCTCAAGAAAATCGGGACGCCCTCGAAAGCAGGTGCGCCCAAGACCCAGGAATTTGCGCGCCGATTGTGCGCGACCGTTTGGAGAGTTGAGAGGCAAACCTCATGAAGAAAATTCTGTCACCCGCCCGCGGCTTGATTGCTGCAGCGTTGATTGCGGGCCTGGCCATTCCGGCTCATGCCCAGCTTCGCGAGGCGCTTGCCGTTGGAGAGCAAGCCACCCGCAAGGCTGAACAAGTTCAGGACCAGATCAACCAGCTGGACGACGACCGTTCGGACATGGTGCGCGAATACCGCACCCTGCTTCAGCGCCGCAACGCAGCTGAACTGTTCGCCAAGCAGCAAGAGCTGGTTGTGCAAAGCCAGCGTGAAGAGGTCGCGTCGCTGACCGAACAGCTCGGTTCGATCGACGACATCACCGCCCAGACCGTTCCCATGCTGCTCAGCATGGTCGAAGACCTGAAGATGTTCGTCGCTGCCGACATGCCCTTCAAGAAGGACATCCGCGATGCTCGCCTCCAGTCGCTCGATGCGATCATGAAGGCCCCGAACGTTCCGGCTTCCGAACAGTACCGCCTGATCATGGAAGCCTATTCGGCTGAAATGGAATACGGCCGCACCGTCGCCACCTGGCAGGAAACGATGACGATCGATGGCAACCCCACGAACGTCGACATGTACCTCTACGGCCGCGTTGCTTTCGTCTACCTGACCCCGAACGGCAAAGCCGCCCGCTACGACCGCGCCAGCGGTGAGTGGCAGCCGCTTCCCGGCTCGTATGTTCCGGATATCCAGCAGGCGATCCGCGTCGCCCAAGGCAAGGCACAGCAGGTTGTCCTGTTCGCCCCGGTCCAAAAGTTCTCGGTCCAGTAAGCGACCAGTCGCTCAGAAACGAAGGTTTACAGAGTTATGAAAACGTTCAAATCCTCCCTCAAGGCCCTGGGCGCCGCAGTCCTCTTCGGATCGGTTGCTCTCGCTGCCTCGGCTCCCGCCTCGGCCCAGTCGCTCAGCGACGTGCTCGCGAAAGTCCGCCAGGACGCCAACCAGATGTCGGCCGAAGACGCCGCTCGTCTGAAGCAGTTCCAGGCTGACAAGAACAGCCAGGCTGCCAGCATGGAAACGGCCCGCAATGCGCTCGCCGTCGCTGAAGGCAAGGCGCGCACATTGAGCGCCGAGTTCGATGCAAACGAAGCTGCGCTCGGCGCACTCGAAGCCCAGGTCACGGCCCAGGCCGGCGACTTCCAGGAACTGCTTGGCCAGTTCCGTTCGGCCGCAGGTGCGACGATGCCGGAAATCGCGAACTCCTTCGCGAACTTCGATTACAAGGACCGCGTGGCCGGCATTGCCGAGATCGCGGAAGCCCGCGTTCTTCCGAACCGTGGCCAGCTCGAGCGTCTTCCGAAAGCCATGCTGCAGGAAATGATCGCCCAATCGGAAGTCAAGACGTTCACCGCGCCGGTCAACGGCCTGGGTGAGGGCGGCTCGATTGCCGAAAGCGAACTCGTCCGCGTCGGCGTGTTCACCACCGCCACCGTCAACGGCGGCAAGTTCGTCGAAGTGAAACGCGGCGAGCGTGGCGAAACCTTCCTTGAAGTGTTCAAGACCCAGCCGTCGGGCCCGTACGCCTCGTCGATGACCAAGCTGGCCCGCGCCAGCGAGGGTGACCTCGTGAAGGCCCCGGTTGATCCCTCGAAAGGCAACCTGTTCGGCATCCTCGGCGAACTGCCGAAACTGTCGGACCGCTTCCAGCAAGGTGGTACGGTCGGCTACGTGATCGTGGCCCTGGCCTCGATCGGCCTGCTGCTGGCCTTCTACAAGATGTTCACGCTCTTCACGATGGGCAACGCGATGCGCGCCACCGCGAAAACCCGTCAGGCCGGCACCGGCAACCCGCTGGCCCGCGTGTTCGAAGTCTACGAAGCCAACCGCAGCCGTGACATCGAAACGCTCGAACTCAAGCTCGACGAGAAGATCCTGCAGGAGTCGCCGGCGATCGAACGCTTCAACGACATCATCAAGGTGTTCGCATCGGTTGCTCCGCTGCTCGGCCTGCTCGGTACGGTTATCGGTATGATCATCACCTTCACCGCCATCACCATCTACGGTGCCGGCGATCCGAAGCTGATGGCTGGCGGTATCTCGGTCGCTCTCATGACCACCGTGTTCGGC
>JBGSOU010000111.1:0-9399 GCA_041739025.1 Hyphomonas sp. | reverse complement strand
CGACATCGAGGCCAAGCGCGCGGACGGCGTTGACCAGAACGTCCTTATACGGAATGGTAGAGTGGAAGTAGGCGATATCTGCCGAAACCAGATCATCAAAAAACTGGCGGCGGAAGCCGATTGATCGAGCAAAGGTGCGGGCCGCGCTGGACTCCCGCGAGAACAGGCAGCTGGAGAGGCCCACTGCCGCCTCGGTCGAAAAGAACAGATGACTTGCCTTCACTTCACTCTGGCAGACGAATGCCCGGGCCTTGTGATGGAAGCGGCTGTAGAGGCTGGACTTTGGCTCGCCTGCAGCGCGGTATTCGGCTCGCACGTCGTGCATGCGCACGAGGGCTGCAGGGCCATCAAGGGTGCGGGCTGCAACGTCAATTTCTGCGGGTGTGGACAGGATGCGGATATTGCGCTCGGCATGGGTATCGTTGCTGCGCAGGAAGCAGGGGCTGTTGAACTCGGCGCAGGCGGCGAACAACTCGATGGGATCGGACACGCAGCGCACCGGCGCGCTGGGGATGCCGGCCTTCTGCCAGAGTTCGGATTGCAGGGCCTTGGTTGTATTGGACAGAGCTTCCGGCCGGTTCAGGACCGGGATGCCTCTCAGGGCTGCGGCCTGATCGATCTCGGAAGCTTCGGCAAAACAGGCCGGATATTTCTGGCGCAGAGGATCGCCCAGCCAGAACAGGACCAGCGCCACGCCGGAGAGGCTGGGCGCCGAATTGCCGGTTTCATGGACCAGCAGCCGCGCGGCCAGTTCGGGCGCGTGGCGTCGCAGCCGGGCCATGAAAGCCTGACCGGTCGGCACCGGCCGTCCGCGTCCCGGCCCGTGTACCACGACAAGAATATTGCCCTGCGTTCCGGTAACCATTTGTCTGGCCTGTCCCAATACGCGTCATGCGCCGCAGGGAAAGCGGCGCTTCTGCAGCAGGACGGGGCAACTAATGTGCCAGAGGCGTGTGGTTAACTCGCGCTTGAGTTATTCCCTTGCGCGCGATCAGGTGCGGGGGATTTCGCCTTTCACGTCTTTCATGACGCCGGAGAAATCGAGCCCGTCCAGCCCCCGGTCGGAGAGGGACTGGTAGATGGCTTCGGCCATTTCCCCGAGACGGATTTCGGCGCCGGAGGCCTGCGCAGCGCCGGCGGCGAGGTGGAGGTCTTTGAGCATCATGGCGACGGCGAAACCGGGCTTGTAGTCCCGGTTTGCCGGCGTTGTCGGCACCGGTCCGGGCACCGGGCAATACGAGGTCATCGACCAGCACTGGCCAGAGGAGACGGACGAGATCTTGTAGAAGGTTTCGGCGTCCAGCCCGAGCTTTTCGGCGAGGTTGAAGGCCTCGCAGGTGCCGATCATCGAGATGCCGAGCAGCATGTTGTTGGCGATCTTGGCCGCCTGGCCATTCCCTGCCCCGCCGGCATGGAAAATGTTCTTGCCCATGCCCTTGAGGATCGGCTCGGCTTTGGCGAAAGCGTCTGCGGCGCCGCCGGCCATGAAGGTCAACGTGCCGGCATCGGCGGCGGCGGTACCGCCGGAGACCGGGGCATCCACCATGACGAACCCGGCCGCTTCGGCTTTCGCGTGCGCCTCGCGGGCATCGGTGACGGCGATGGTCGAACAGTCGATGAGGAGAGTACCTTTGGCGGCGTGGGACGAGACGCCATCCGGGCCGAAATAGACGCCGATGACGTGTTTGCCGGCCGGGAGCATGGAGACGACCACGTCTGCATCCTTCACCGCATCCGCGACGGAAGAGGCAGCGCGCGCGCCTTTGGCGGCTACGGCGTTCACCGCTTCGGTGTTCAGGTCAAACGCGGCGACTATGTGGCCGGCTTTCACGAGGTTGGCACACATGCCGCCGCCCATGTTGCCGAGGCCGATGAAGGCGATCTTGGTCATGTCATTTGTCCTCGAATTTGGCGGGGCGTTTTTCGCTGAAGGCAGCCATGCCCTCTTTCTGGTCGGCGGTGCCGAACAGGCCCTGGAACAGGCGGCGTTCGAACTTCACGCCTTCCGTGGTCGGAAGTTCCAGCGCGCGGGCGACCATTTCCTTGGCGGCCATCAAGGAAGGCACGGAGAAGGCCGCGATCTCGTTTGCGGCGGAGAGAGCGACCTCCATCAGCGTGTCATGTGGCACAACGCGGGAGACAAGGCCAATCCGGTCGGCTTCGGCGGCATCGATCATCCGGCCGGTCAGCACGAGGTCCATCGCTTTCGCCTTGCCGACCGCCTTGGTGAGGCGGATGGAACCGCCCAAGCCGGGCGTCACGCCGAGCTTGATCTCCGGCTGGCCGAACTAGGCCTTGACGGAGGCGATGATCAGGTCGCACATCATCGCGAGTTCGCACCCACCGCCGAGGGCGAAGCCGTTGACCGCCGCGATGACCGGCTTTCGGCTGGCGGCGAACCGGTCCCAGCCGGCGAAGTAATCTTCGACATACATGTCGGAAAAGGATTGCGGCTGCATTTCCTTGATGTCGGCGCCGGCGGCGAACGCGCGTCCCGCACCCGTCAGTATGCTGACGGCGATATCCTTGTTCCGGTCGATGGCCGCAAAGCACTCGACGACCTCAGACATGATCTCCGCATTGAGCGCGTTCAGGCTGTCCGGCCGGTTTAGCGTGACAATGGCCACGCGGCCTTTTTGTTCAAAGGAGATGGTTTTGTAGTCGGACATCAGAGTCAGCCTGTTCTGGAAAAATGGAAAAGCGCTTCAGCCTTACATCGGCGCAGGCGGCGGCCCCGGCGGTGGCGGGTAATCGGTTCCGCTCGTCCCGGCGAGGGGTGTGCCCGCGACGACCGCGTCATAGACCGCTTCGCCCACAGGCGAGAAGCCGATGACCCGGGACACGGCGACCACGGCAATCAGCATGCCGATTCCCCAGAACCAGGCAGGGTGCGGACGGCCGTGGGTGCGCCAGTCGTAGAGGATGCCCATGGCGGGGAAAATCAGGGCGACGAGGCCTGCGATCTCGAAGGCATAGGGTGGCAGCAAAGGCATCGGAAGGAGCCGTCCGAAGCCAGGCCCCATCAGCAGCACGAACGAACTGATCTGGAGGCGCGCGTGCCAGTCAGTCTGCTTGCGCATGACGTAGGCCGCGACCAGCAGGCCGATGGCAGCATAAAGCGAAATCGGATTGGCAATGATGAAATGCTGCGGCTGGAAGAAGAAGGGGGTCCGCCCGGTCTGCACCGCCGCGACCGTGATCCAGGTTCCGAAGATGAGGAGTCCGAGCGCCCAGATGGCCGCCAGCTTGCCGACCCGCCGGTGCAGCGCGATGTTGCCCGCCCCGGCGAGCCAGACCTGAGTGAGCACGATGCCGACCCAGCCCATGAACACCACCGCATGGGCATGCACGATCAGCGGCGCATTGAAGCTGGACCGGCCTGCTGCGAGCTGCATGACGAAACCGGCGACCAGAATGACCGCCATGACGGCTACGAGATTGCGGAAGAAGCGGCGGTCATCCGCAACCGGAGCCGCGTGAATGGCGTCAGTCATGAAATCCTCCCCGATTTCGAAAGCTGAGGCCACTGGACTAGCTCAGGCCGTGAAACCCCACAAGCCGTGGGGCTTCTGGCCGTTGTGCCCTACCCCATCGTCGGGATGACGAAGGCCTGATCGCCGACATCACCGTCAGGCCAGCGCTGGGTGACGGTCTTGATCTTGGTCCAGAACTTGATGCCTTCGGGGCCGTGCTGGTTGGTGTCGCCGAAGGCAGAGCGTTTCCAGCCGCCAAAGGTGTGATAGGCCACGGGAACCGGGATCGGCACGTTGATGCCGACCATGCCGACATTGACCTGCGCCGCGAACTCGCGCGCCGCGCGGCCGTTGGAGGTAAAGATGGCGCAACCGTTTCCGTACTGATGATTGGTTGCCAGTGCGGCCGCTTCCTCCAGCGTTTCGGCGCGCACAACCTGAAGGACGGGGCCGAAGATTTCTTCCTGATAGGAGCGCATGTCCGGCTTCACGTGGTCGAACAGCGACGGGCCGACGAAGAAGCCCTTCTCGTGACCCTGCAACGTGTGGCCGCGGCCGTCGAGCAAGAGCTCTGCGCCTTCATCGACACCCATCTGGATGTAGCTCTCGATCTTTGCCCTGTGCTGGGCCGAGACGACGGGACCGTAATGGGCATCGGCATCGGTCGAGATACCGACCTTCAGGCCGCGTGCCGCGATCCTCATGCGCTCCACGAATTCGTCGCCGGTTTTCTTGCCGACGGTGACCGCCACCGGCAGCGCCATGCAGCGCTCGCCCGCCGAGCCATAAGCCGCGCCGACAATGTCCTTCACGGCCTGATCCATGTCGGCGTCCGGCATGATGATGCCGTGGTTCTTGGCGCCGCCCATGGCTTGCACGCGCTTGCCGTTGGCGGCGCCCGTGGCGTAGACATATTGTGCGATGTCGGACGATCCGACGAAGCTGACGGCCTTGATGTCCGGATGATGCAGGATCGCGTCGACCGCAACCTTGTCGCCATTGACGACGTTGAGGACGCCCGCAGGAAGCCCTGCTTCGAGCATCAGCTCGGCGAGGCGCATCGGCACCGAGGGGTCCTTCTCGGAAGGCTTCAGGATGAAGGTATTGCCGCACGCGATCGCAACGGCGGACATCCAGCACGGGATCATGGCGGGGAAGTTGAACGGCGTGATGCCGGCGCAGACGCCGAGGGCCTGGCGCATCGAGAAGACGTCAATGCCCGGGCCGGCGCCTTCGGTGTATTCGCCCTTCAGCAGGTGGGGCACGCCGCAGGCAAACTCGACTACGTCGAGGCCGCGCTGGATGTCGCCTTTCGAATCCGCGATCACCTTTCCGTGTTCCGAAGAGAGGAGGTGCGCCAGCTCATTGATGTTGGCTTCGACGAGGCGCTTGAACTCGAACATGACGCGGGCGCGGCGTTGCGGGTTGGTGCTGGCCCAGCCGGGCAGCGCCGCCTTGGCCACATCCACTGCTGCGCCAAGCTCGGCCGCTGTCGCGAGGGCCACGCGCGCCTGGACCTCGCCGGTGTTCGGGTTGTAGATATCCCCGAACCGGCCGGATGCGCCCGCGACGGCCTTGCCGCCGATGAAATGGTGAATGTCACGCATCGCGTGTCTCCCTGTTGTTCTGCCGGCGTTATAGGCGCACCAAACGCCAAGATACATGCCGGAAATGACGATTTTTTCCGGCCGGCCGGATGACCAAACCGCGCAGCCGGGCGGCTAGGGGCCGGTAAACCGGATGGTTGCATCCTCAAGTCCCTTGCGGACAATTTCGGCACCGCCGGATTTCATCATCCATTCCAGCCGGTGGTCCCGGTACTGACGTTTGAAGAGCCCCGCTTTCACGGCCTGATCCACTTGCGCCATGCCGGATATCGACGCTTCGGACTCCGAACGGGTCTGCTGCACGCTGGGGCGGGCATTGGCACGTGCAGCCCAGGCGGCGAGTCCGGAGCCTTCCGGCGGCGCGATGCCGAATCCGGCGGCGCCGTTGAGATAGGGCACGACACTCAGGTCTCCCCAGCCGAATTCGGCGCCGTTGAACCACGCCGCGCCCTGAAGGTAGCCTTCGAGCAAGTCGAAGTATGCGGCGGCCTGTTCACGCGCCCGCGCTTCGATTTCGGTCTTCAGCGCCCCGTCCGCACGCTTGAAGAAGTTCAGTTCGCCGAGGCCCCACGTGATCGCCTCGAACTGGGTGTCCATGATGTCTTCAATCATCCGCACCCGGGCTTTCATCGCCGGGGTCTTTGGCAGCATCGGCGGCGAAGGCCAGACGTCCTCGATGTATTCAAGGATGATCGTGCTGTCGAAAATCGCGATGTCGCCGTGAACCAGCGCCGGCACTTCACCGCGCGGATTGGCTTTTACGAAGCCGGAACCGGTGACGCCTGTACCGATGCCCTCCGGCAAGCGGGCCGCGAAGGGCACCGATTTTTCGCGCAAGGCGATCTTCACCTTCTGCGCATAGGGCGACAACGGGTGTTCATAGAGGATGAGGTCGGTCATGGGGCGGACGTCCGGGCAACCTGTGGGGTTGTCCAGAGTGCCATGCCCACCCGGCGGTGCAAGACCTCACCTCGGGTGGGCATCCGCTACGTCAACTGGATCCGCCCGGGCGCTCAGGCCGTTGCGGGTTTGCGCGTGAACACGGTTTGCGCCTGGCAGAATTCGAGCACGCCGTCTGCGCCGCCTTCGACGCCGATCCCGGATTGCTTGAAGCCGCCAAACGCCGCATGCGGGCTGAGGTGCTGGCTTTCATTGATCCACACGGTGCCGGCCTGCAGGCGCGTCGCGATGTCCTGCGCGCGCTCGATATCGGACGACCAGATCGACGCGCCGAGGCCGTACTCGCTGTCATTGGCGCGCCCGACCACTTCATCCAGATTGTCGAACTTCAGGAGTGGCAGGACCGGACCGAACTGCTCTTCCTGCACGATGCGCGCATGTTCCGGCGGGTTGTCGAGAATGGTGATCGGCACGAAATAGCCCGGCACCTTCGCCGCGTCCCCGCCGATCAGGAACTTGTAGCCATTGTCCTTGGCGTCCTGGATGAGTTCCAGAACCCGCTTGTACTGGGCCGAGTTCTGGATCGGACCGATCTGGGTGCCCTGCTCGGCGCCGTCGCCGACCTTCACGGTGCTGGCATATTCCACGATGGCGGCCTTCAGCGGCTCGTAGATGTCCTTGTGGATATACATGCGCTTGGTGGCGATGCAGATCTGCCCCGTGTTGCGGAAGGCGGCCCAGAAGAGGTCTTCGGCCACCTTCTTCACGTCCACGTCCGGCATCACGATGGCCGGATCATTGCCGCCGAGTTCGAGCGTCACGCGCTTCAGCGAATGGGCGGCGCTTTCCATCACTTTCTTGCCGGTCTGCGTGGAGCCAGTGAAGCTGACCTTGTCGACGCCCTTGTGGGCGGTCAGCCAGGGGCCGAGCCGGTCCGAACCGGAGACGACGTTGAGCACGCCGTCCGGCAGCACGCCGCGCAGCAATTCGCCGATCCGCAGCGTGGTGAGCGGTGTGGTCGGTGCGGGCTTCAGAACGACCGTATTTCCGGCCAGAAGCGCCGGGCCGAGCTTGAAGGCCGCCAGGATGACCGGAAAGTTCCAGGGCACGATGGCAGCGACCACCCCGATGGGCCCATAGCGGGTGACGGCATGGCGCTCGGCGGAATCTTCCGAAACGTGTTCCGGAATCTCGTGCTTGGACGATTCCATCAGCCAGAAGGCGCCGCCGCCGACATCGCCTTCGGCATCCGGATGCGGCTTTCCCTGCTCGCGCGTCAAAAGGCGCGAGAGCTCGGGAATGTTCTGCATGATGACGCCGGCCATCACGTTCAGGAGTTCCCGGCGCTTGGCGATCGGCGTGGCTTTCCAGGCGGGAAAGGCTGCGCGGGCTGCCGCCACCGCGGCGTCAAGCTCGGCTGGGGTGCAATCCGGCGCCTGGGCAAACACGGCCCCGGTTGCCGGGTTCTCAACGCCGAACGTCTCTGCGCCGGCAACAGCCTTGCCGTTGATCGTCATCGTATAGGTCTGGTCAGCCATGCAAAACTCCCTTGGGCTTTTCCGGAAGTTATCGGTTCCCGTCCCGGAATGCACAAGCCCCGCAAGAGGGCGGACGCCGGGGCAGCCACGTAGTTTACCGGATTGCCCGCATTTGTGCCGCAGGCGGTACTTTCCTGCATGCGACGGCAAGGGAGAGTGACCGTGGATGGAAGTTTCGGGATTGCGCCGCCGAACGCCCGGGGCGAGGTGGACCATGCGTTCCGGCGCGCCGTCGACACCTTCCTCGACACGGCCCTGACACCGGAATTGCGGGCCGCTGGCCAGGCGACAACCGGATTGAAATCCGCGCCCTGGGCCTGCGCTGCCTGGCGTGAAAAGCTGCACGTTCAGGGCTGGTTTGCGCCGTCCTGGCCGGTCGAGCACGGCGGCGCGGGCTGGAGCACGGCGCAGCGCCTGTACTTCGAAACGGCCAGTGCCCGGCGCGATGCACCCCTGCTGCAATCCTCGGGAATCCGGACCATCGGTCCACTGATCATTGCAGAAGGCACGCCGTCGCAGCAGGCCCGTTACCTGCCGGCCATTCTCAACGGGCAGCATGAGTGGTGCCAGGGGTTCTCGGAGCCGCAGGCAGGCTCGGACCTGTCCGCCCTGTCGCTGCGCGCGGAACGCGACGGCGACGACTTCATCCTCTCCGGCAGCAAACTGTGGACGAGTTTTGCGCAATACGCGACGCACATGTTCCTGCTCGCCCGCTGCGATGCCGGCAGCACCGGCGGCGACGGGCTCGTCTTTCTGCTGGTAGAGATGGACCGGCCCGGCATCACGGTGAACCCGATCCGGTTCATCGATGGCGAGTGCGAAACCAACGAAGTGTTTTTCGACCGGGTCCGGACACCGGCAGTTGACCGGGTCGGCGAAATCGGCGGCGGCTGGAAAACCGCCAAGCGGCTAATGGCCATTGCGCGGTCCAACAACACCACCACCGGAATGTTGCGCCGGGCCATGCGCGCGGCGGAGCGCGGGTATCTTGAAGCCGGCAGCAGCGATCCCGGCTTGCAGGCACGCCTGACGGACCTGTCGATGCGGATCGACATGTTTGAAGCCCTGGAAGTGCACGCTGGCGCGGGACGTATTGGAATTGACGAGGCTTCGGCGACGTCGGTGCTGAAAGTGATGGCAACCGAGTTGCATCAGGCGATCACGGAGGCCGGGCTGGAATTGTCGCCGGGAAACGGTTTTGCACAGGCCAAGTACTTCGCGACCCGGGCCGCCACGATCTATTCCGGCACCAGCGAAGTGCACCGCAACATTGTTGCGCGCGCCATTGGTTGCCCGTAGGGGCCGGCCCGGGGCCACGACGCACAAAGATTAGGGCTTGCTTGCCTTTGCGTTATGTCCCGATCAGTTGAAAAGGACGGCAGCGGAATCACGGAAAAACCGGGTCCACGACCTGACCGTCAGGGAGGAACAGACCGGCGATCCGTTCGCCGGGACACAGCAATGGACGGCGACACGCAACTCCTCGCAGACAGCCCGCTGAGCGTTCGGCAACGTGCGGCGCAAGTGCTGAATTCGCCCTGGGCGCGCCGCTGGATCGCGGCAGGCGCTGCGCTGATAATCGCCGCGCTTGCCGTGCACTTCGTGCTCGACCGCGCCGCCTATGTGACCACGGCGGATGCGCGCGTGGCCGCCGAGATGATTGCCGTATCGACCGACATTTCGGGCCGGATCACCCAGGTTTCCGTCCGCGAAGGCGACCGGGTCGAGGCCGGTGATGTGCTCTACACGATTGATGCGCGCGAAGCGGTCTTCACGCTGGCCGAGTTCGAAGCGGAGGCCGACCGGCTGCGGGCCGAGATTGCCCGGGATGAGGCGCGCGCGGGCCTTTCAGCGTCAAAGGCAGGCAGCCAGGTCGCCGCC
>JBGSOU010000106.1:0-2634 GCA_041739025.1 Hyphomonas sp. | reverse complement strand
CTGCCGAAGCGGAAACCCTCACCGGCCTCTCTGGCCTCGGCGACCTCGTGCTCACCTGTTCGTCGGACACCAGCCGCAACATGTCCCTCGGCCTCGCCCTCGGCCAGGGCAAGTCGCTCGCCGAAGTTCTCGGCACGCGCCACTCCGTCACCGAAGGCGTCGCCACTGCCCCCGTCCTGCGCCAGCTCGCCCGCGCCCGGGGCATCGAGATGCCGATCTCGGAAGCCGTCGCCGCCGTCGTCGAAGGCGAGATCAGCGTCGACGAGGCGATCACAACCCTGCTGATGCGGCCGGTGAAAGCGGAAGGAATGAAGGCCTGAACCTTCCGTGCACGCGCGTGGTTCGACGTCGCTCACCCTGAGTTCACGATGCACAGCCTGAGCGAAGCCGAAGCATAGAGCGGGCTCCATGCCTCCCCCCGCGTCACCCCTCGCCGCAGGCCGCCAGCCTGCTACACTCCTCCTCAAACGGAGGAGATCCCCATGCTGAAAGACACATACGAAGCCTTCAAGGTCACCATCGAAGGCAAGGTCGCCCACATCCAGATGTCGCGCCCCGAGGCGATGAACACGATGAACAAGGCCTTCTGGAACGAGCTGCCGGAGATCGTCCGCACCATCGACCAGAACGCCCTCGCCCGCGTCATCGTCATCTCCTCCACCGGCAAGCATTTCTCCGCCGGCATGGACACCACCGTTTTCACCGGCCCGCGCCCCGCCGGCCCGCAGGACCGCTACATCGCGGCCGAGGCCTTCCGCACCAACGTCAAGGCGATCCAGCAATCCTTCAACTGCATGGAAGAGGCGCGCATCCCCGTCCTCTTCGCCCTGCACGGCGGCGTCATCGGCGGCGCCATCGACATGATCACCGCCGGCGACATCCGCTGGTGCACGAAGGACGCTTTCTTCTGCATCATGGAAATCAACATCGCGATGACCGCCGATGTCGGCACCTTTCCGCGCCTGCAGCGCTACATCCCGGAAGGCTGGGTGAAAGAGCTCGCCTATACCGGCCGCCGCATCGACGCCGCCAAGGCCAGGGAAATCGGCCTCGTCAACGACATCTTCGACACGCACGAAGAGCTGCTCGCCTACGTGATGGAAACCGCCCGCGAGATCGCCTCGAAAAACCCCGTCGCCGTCACCGGCTCGAAAGTCCTGATCAACTACGGCCGCGACCACACCACCGCCGACACGCTGGACTATATCGGCCTCTGGAACGCCGCGATGTTCCCCCCGCCGCACATGGCCGAAGCCTTCGCCGCCCGCGCCGAAAAACGCGAACCGGTCTTCCCGGACCTCGCGCCCTATCGTTCGGAACCGATGTAGACACGGGCCACCCGCTTGCGCTTCTTTCGTCACCCCCGGCCGGCAAAGCCGGTCAGGGGGCCCATCCCGGAAGCGTCAGGCAAACTCAGCCGCCGAAACCGGAACAGATGTCAGGCGATGGGCCCTCGGATGCGCTGAAGCGTATCGAGGGTGACCATTCTGGTTGCCGGTCTGTTGAATGGCCCTACTCCGCTGCCACCATCCGCGCCTCATCCGGGCGCACCGCCCGCCGGATCACATCGCCATAGCCGCGCGAGATGCAGGCATACCCGTCATAATATCCGCGCGACGCCAGCAACCGGTGGAGCCGGCCGAGATTGTACGGCGGGATCGTCGCGAACATGTGGTGCTCGAGGTGATAGTTCACGTCGTTCGGGGCAATGAACACCCGCTGCCAGAACGGCGCGACCGTCGTGCCGGTGTTGAGGCGCGGCTCAAGGTTTGCGCGGTTCGCCGCCGTGCCATGCTCGCCGATCTGCCGCAGACGGACGACCGCCGGGTAAATGGTCAGCTCCGCCGCCCACCACATCAGATAGGCCCAGGGCGCGCCAGCCAGCGTCAACGTGCCGAGCAGCAGCCCATGGAAAGCCAGCCACGGCCAGTTCTTCGACAGTTTGAAGTTCCTGATCTTGCGCAGCGTGTCGCGGTATCCGGTCTGACCCGTCAGGTCACGGAAGAATTTCCGGCGCAGGCTGTCCTTCGAAACCGGATAATCCTTGACGAAGCCGATATCCGGATCATCCGGCGTGCCGGCAAACTTGTGATGCTTCAGGTGATAGGCCCGGTAAGCGTGCAAGGACGTGTTGATCGGCGCGCCGCACAGCCAGTGGCCGACAAACTCGTCCACCTTGGGATTCCTGAAGAAGGCATGGTGGGCGCAGTCATGGTTCATCACGCCCAGCGCCAGCTGCCGCCCGCCGAGGATGATGATGCCGAAGAGGATCGTCGCCGGGTTGGTCCAGACGATGGCCATCGCAAAGGCGCCCGCAATCAGCCCCCAGGTCCAGACCAGCGACGCCAGCGCCCTGAGGTCGGATTTCTCGCGCAAGGCGCTCAACTCATCCTTTGACAAGACATCCGACAGCTTCAGTGTATTGGCCACGCTGGGTCCTCCCGCATCTTCTTTAGTGATTTATTACACGATATGTCATATCTCGTCAATTAATGTATTGTTTCGAACCCCTCGCCCCGCAGGATGTGTCCGCCCGCGCCCTCGTGCTGTCGCTGCTCAGCGGCGCCGGCGCCCCGCCGCAGACGATCGCGCGCCTGATCAAGGCGGCGGCCCTGTTCGGCATCGAGGCGCCCA
>JBGSOU010000103.1:0-47693 GCA_041739025.1 Hyphomonas sp. | reverse complement strand
ATGCCCGGTTCTCGACCGCGCAGCGCCGGGCGTCGGTTGAAGAGCGCCGCTTTGCGGAGGACCTCGGCAAGATTTCGGAAGCCGCTTGGCTGGACGTCATGGGCGCCGCGAATGGCGTGCGGGCGCAAGTCGACGTGCGCGCGGTTGACGGCGCCTATCCGCTGATCGGGACCGCCACCCTGTCCGGCGGCGAAGCAGATCTGCAAACGGCGCTGAAGCAGCAGGAGGGACGATGGGGCGTGGTCGTCACGCAGTCCTTCCTTGACAAGTTCGGGGCCGCCATTGGAGACGCCGTGGAGATCGGGCCGGTTGACGGAATTATCACGGCGCGGCTGGACGCGGCACCTGACCGGATCGGCACGCCCGGCACTTTCGGGCCGGAGGCCATGGTGGCGCTGGACGCCCTTGTTGCAGCCAACCGGCTGACCTCGAGCCAGTTGTTTCGTGCCGACATCCGCATCCTGTTCAAGCCCGGCAAGGTGTTCGAGGACGCAAAGGAGCGCTTCGAAATTACGTTCCCCGATGGCGGCGCGCGCTTGCGCGGCCCCGAAGATGCGGTCGACGGACTGCAGAACCTGCTCAGGACGCTGAACAGTTTCCTCGCCATAATCGGCATTGCGGCGCTGGTTTCGGGCGGCGTCGGTGTTGCGCAGGCGACGTCAGCTTTCCTTGCCTCCCGAACCCAATCGATCGCCGTATTGAAAGTCTTCGGTGCAGACGCAGCCACCATCCGGACGGCTTATCTTCTGCAATTGGGCGTCTTGGCATTTGCAGGCGCGCTCGCCGGCACGGCGCTCGGCGCCGCCGCGCCTTACCTCCTAGCCTTTTTTGCGGGCAGTTCCATTCCAATTCCCCAAGCGCTGGCGCTCTATCCTATGGCGCTCATCAAGGCCCTTACGCTCGGCTTGCTTGCCGCCGCCGTGTTCGCCTTGCCCGAGATCGGAAGGGCGCGGTCAACAAGACCGTCCGCTCTGTTTCGCGAAACAAACCAGGCAGACAAGCCACGGCCGCCCTGGCTGGAAGTGTCCTGGGCGTTTGGCGCGGCGGCGATGCTCGCCGCGATAGCAGTGGCCACCAGCTATCGGCCATCGCTGACGGGCATGCTGCTGGTCGGCGCGCTGTTCACAGCGGCCGTTTTTGTCGGCGCGGCATGGATCGTCAAAATCGTTGCGCGGAGGGTTTCAAAAAGCGCCCGCGGCTTCTGGAGGATCGCGCTCGCAAATCTTGGCGGACCGGGATCGCTGGCGCCCCTTATCGTACCATCGCTTGGCCTCGGACTGGTCCTTCTCGTCCTGGTCGTCTCGGTACAGACAAACCTGATAAGGCAGATTTCTGCGACCGCGCCGGCCAATGCGCCGTCGCTCGTCTTCTCGCAGATTCCCAACGAGAAGGTCGACGCGTTCAATGCGGTCGTGTCGGCGGCCGGGATCGATCCAGCGGATCCCGATGTTTTCCGTGAGGCCCCGTTCGTGCTGGCGCGCGTGATCGAGCTCAAGGGCAAGCCGCTGGTCGAGAGCGATGTGGCGGAATCAGAACGCTGGGTGGTGCGCGGTGAAACAAGCCTGACCTATCTGGACGAACAACCGCCGGAGACTGAACTTGTGGAGGGCGATTGGTGGCCCGCTGGCTATTCGGGTCCGCTGCTCGTTTCTGTTGAGTTCGATGCCGCACGCGGGCTCGGGATCGGGGTCGGCGACACGATCGGCTATCGCATCGCGGGTCGCGAAATCACCGCCAAGGTCGCATCACTGCGCAAGGCCGACTGGGGCCAGTTCGGCATCGGGTCCAACACGGCGTTCATCCTGTCGCCCGGCACGCTTGAAGCTGCGAACCCATCTTTTGTGGCGATAGCTAAAGCCACCCCGGAGCAGGAAAGCGCCGTCATAGCGGCGCTGGGAAAGGATCTGCGCGAAGTCGTCGTCTTCCAGACGCGGCCTGCGCTGGAAACGGCAGCGCGCCTGTTCAGCCAGATTGCCGTTGCGGTGAATGCCGCCGCCGGAATCGTGACACTGGCGGGGTTGCTGGTACTGTTGGGAACGTTCGCTGCGCTCGCGCGCCGCCGGCGGCGCGAAGCGGCATTGCTGAAAGTGTTCGGCGCATCGCAAGGAGAAATCCTGCGGCTCTATGCAACCGAATTTGGGCTGGCCGCAGGCTTGGCCGCGATTCTCGGTACCGTGATCGGAGTCGCTGCGGCCTACCCGGTGGTGGTGTTTGTATTCGAAGCCCAATGGTCCCTGCCCTGGCAACCAGCTGTGGCGGTGGTCACATCCGCCGTTGCCCTCGCAGCCGCGGGCGGTGCTATCGCCGGCTACTCGGCGCTGTCGCGCAAGCCTGCAGAGGTGCTGAGAACGCCCTGACGACGCTTGGGTCGCCAAACGGAAATAGCGGAGGAATTCCCTGTTCCGAGAGTTCGATTGAGCTGAGCAACTGTGTTCAATTCGAGCAGATCCAGCGGAGCTGTCAGACAAACTCGATCCAGCCTGCGTTATTCGCGGACTAGCAGGTCCTAAGCGACGAGAAGGTCGCGCCACTCGCGAAGCGCGGCTTTTCGTTTCTGTTTGAATCGAATGCGGGAGTTGAAGTGCCTTTCGAAGTCAAAGTGATTGTACACTGACGAATGAATTGAGACGAATTTCTGAAAATGTCGCATGCGCCGGAATTGAGACATAGCCCGCCCGCGTCTTCGAAACGGCAAGTGTGAATTCTCGGCGCGATTGTTGAGATGCCGGCCAGTTTCCTGACGCCGCTCCCTCCCCATCACTTTCATAGCCGCCCGATATGACCTACATTTGACCGTAACGACAGCATGAGGATTGCCGTATCGCTTCATTGCTTTGCTGTAGAATTTCAATGCGGAAGCTTTATCGCACGTCTTTGTGACGAAGGACTCCAGTACCTCACCTTCGTGATCAACAGCACGCCAATCTGGATGATCTCAGGGACAGCCTTGAAGTGTCGGAATGGGTTCGTGCTCATTTTCTGAAGCTAAATGCCAGGATTGCTCGCCTCAAGACCGTTTGCCCTAGCAATGCCATGGAAATCCATCTCGGCCGTGGATCGCGCACATCATGATAGACCACCTCGCAGCTAGTCATCCCGACGCCAAGCGGCGACCGCCACGCCCAACTGATCTATGATCCAGCTTGTCCGAGGATCTTGTGCGTTCCTCCGGTGCCAGAATACCGAAACAGGATATCGACGTATTTCAATGGGCGGCGTCGCTACTACGAGCCCAAAGCCTGCAGCAAACGTTGCCCCGATGCGAGAAGGCAAGGTCGCAATTGCTCCTGTTTCTGCCGCAGCGGCCATTGCCGGCAGGAAGCCCGGCATTGCAAGCACAACACGGCGTGACACACCGGCTGCTTCCAAATGTCTATCAACAACACCGCGCATATCCCCGCCGGGCGAAACAAGTATATGGTCGGCCTGGCAATAAGAATTAAGCGTCAATGCCGGTGCTGATGGAAGCACCTCGGGCAAGCCGACGACGCAGTATCCTTCCGTATACAGTAGATGATTCTGGATGACGTCTGGCGTCTGCCACAAAAAGCCAAGCGCCAGATCTGCCGGTCCGTCGATCAAGGCCCCAATCGCATCGGTCCGGCCATGGGGCAGGATCGACAGCCGAATGTTTGGCGCCGTCGCCCCCAGTCTTGCCGCCAGTGATGGAATCAGTACCGCTTGAGCCGCATCCAGCGCGGCGATGCGTACGATGCCACTCGCCGATGCCGGATCAAAGGCGCGCGCCCGGCCGAGCGCACCGCGCAGCGACTCTACCGCCTGCGCAACGGGCGCCTCCAATGCCAGTGCGATCGCGGTGGGTTCCATTCCGTGTGGGCGCCGCAGGAACAACTCGTCGCCGAAGATTGCACGTAGCCGCTTCAGAGCCTGACTTATCGCAGACTGAGTCAAGCCGAGTTCTGCGGCAACGTCGACGGCTTTGCGATGCCGCAGCAGCCCCAGGAACACCAGCAACAGCGTCAGGTCGAGCCGCCTGAGTTGCGATATGCTTAAGTCAGACATGAAGCGTATTCACTAGGGTTGATAACTGAAGCGCCTTATCGCGTTGTAAGCAGGTAGAGCAACCGGAAACACCCATGCAGATCGCGATCATAGGAACGGGACAGGTTGGAAACGCACTTTCGCGCGGCCTGAAGAACGGCGGCCATCCGCTAATACTGGGAGCCCGGGACCCGCACTCCGCTGAGGTCCAAGCGCTGAAAGATGAAACGGGCGCCGTCGTTAGGCAGCCGGCTCAAGCTGCGCAGTCCGCCGACTGTGTCATCCTGGCTTTGCCCTGGACCGCTGCCGAGACAGCCATTGCGGCACTGGGCGACCTCTCTGGCCGGATCGTCATCGATTGCATGAATCCGCTTAGCCTTGTGAACGGCGCGCTTTCGCTGACGATCGGATTCTCGACTTCAGGAGGCGAGATAGTTCAAAAGTGGTTGCCAGGCGCACGCGTCGTCAAAACGCTGAACCAGGTTGGTGCAGAAGTCATGGCCGCGGCCCGATCTCTTCCGCAGAGACCGGTCATGTTCCTAGCCGGCGAAGACACGGCAGCAAAAGTCGCTGTGTCTGGCCTTTTGACGGATCTCGGATTTGAGCCTTTGGACGCAGGCGATATCACCAAGTCACGCTTGCTCGAACCTCTCGGCATGGTCTGGATCAACCAGGCCATCTTTCGCGGCATGGGTCGTGACTGGGCGTTCGCGGTTACCAGGATGCAGGAGGCCTCCCGTTGACCGACCGTCTCACCGGCCATTGCCATTGCCGCGCCGTTCGGTTTGCACTGCCTCGGAACGCTGCAGGCGTTCTGGCTTGTCACTGCGAGGATTGCCATCGCCTTCATGGCAACTTCAATGCCTTCTTTGCGGTGTCCCTCGGCGAGGTCGAGATAAGCGGAACAGACGCCTTGGTCTGGTATCAATCTTCTGCAGTGGCCCGCCGCGCTTTCTGCGGCAAATGCGGCGCGCGAGTGTTGAAGGAAATACCTACAGCGGACCGCTGGCTGATTTCAACCGGTTTGGTCGATGCCCCCTCAGGCAAGCAAATCATCAAGAATCTCTGGGAAGCATCCGCTCCGGATTGGTCCCAGCTTCCGACAACACAAACGCCCCCAGCTGAGAGACACGAACCATGACCGCCGCAATCGACAGACACAATGTAAAGCGCGTTCTGATCATCGCCGCGAATGCGGCGACCTCACCGACCACCGGGTGGCCGATCGGTTTCTGGTGGGCTGAACTGACCCATCCTTACTGGACATTCAGCGAGGCTGGATATGCCGTTGACATAGCCAGCCCCAAAGGCGGCAACCTGACAGCTGACAGTTATTCTGATCCAGAAGATGATAGTGGATATTCTGCCCATGACCTCATCTCACTGGGTTTCAAGAAGAGTCCGGCCCATGCTGCCCTCCTACTGAATACGCGATCAATCTCTGACGTTGAACTGCACGTGTACGACGCAATTTTTGTGGTTGGTGGTCAATCGCCGATGGTCACGATGATCGATGACACAGCCCTGCACGCCTTCATTGCGAAAGCCTACGAGGCCGAAAAAATCGTTGCTGTGGTCTGTCACGGAACCTGCGTCCTGTTGAAGACTCGGCTCTCTAACGGTGACTTGTTGGTCAAGGGGAAAACCTGGACGGGATTTGCCAATTCAGAGGAGGCGTTTGCCGATAGTTTCGTCGGCGCCAAGATCCAGCCGTTCTGGATTGAGGAGGAAGCAAAGCGATTGCCAAATACAAATTTTGTCGTGAACTCGATGTTCAAGGCCTTTGCGGTGCGCGATGGAAACTTAATCACTGGCCAACAGCAATACTCTGGAAGCGCGGCCGCAAGACTCGTCGTCCAGTCATTAGGGACCTAGGCAACGACGGGCCCCCTTGCCATCTACGGACTGACTGGTGCTGTCATGTGTGGACGACCCCGGTTCTGCAAGAACAAAGTTTGAGCGATCGATAATCTGAGGGATGCGGTCATGTGTCCGGCCTGTCTGCGCGGCATGTGACCGCTGGCCCTGATGAAGTCCGCTTCCGGGTTCCTTTCAGTCTATCGGGTTCTAACACCCTGACAGCACCGCGGAGTATCCCGGTAACGGCCCTATACTGATCATCATCACTTACATTTTGCCCTTACAGTCTGGAGCAACGGCCGTGCGCCGTCACAGTTCGTGTTTCCTATGCCATGGCTGGCGCCTTGTAGACTTCACCGCGCGCCATGACCGCCCAGGCGATCCGCGCCGTCTTGTTGGCCATGGCCACGGTCGTCAGTCGTTTCGACTTGCTTGCCAGAAGCGACCTGACCCAGGCACCCGTTGCTGATGGATTTGTATCTGCCCTTCGGATGACAGATGTGGCGCCGACAACCAGCAGGCGGCGCAGGTAGCCATTCCCCATCTTCGAGATGCGCCCGAGCCTTTCCTTACCACCCGATGAGTTCTGCCTCGGTGTGAGACCGAGGAAGGCCGCAAACTGCCGGCCGGATCGGAACACGGATGGATCCGGCACACTGGCCGCAAGAGCCGTCGCCGTGAGAAGGCCGACACCCGGGATGGTCTCCAGCCTGCGGCTGATCTCATCCTGCCGATGCCAGGCAAGAAGCTGGCGTTCCAGAGCATGGATCTGATCCCCGAGCGCATCGAGTTGCAAACCGATACCAAGAAGCGCCGTGCGGGCGATATCCGGCAGGTCTGCATGGGCGCCCTCCCGTAGCTGAGCGATCAGGTCCAATGCCCTGGCCGGTCCCTGAGGCGCGATGATCCCGAACTCGGCGAGATGGCCCCGAACCGCATTGAGCAGCATGGTGCGCTGACGCATCAGGAGATCCCGCGTGCGGTGAAGCACCAGAACCGCCTGACGATCGGCGCTCTTGACCGGCACGAACCGCATGGTGGGCCGGGTTACCGCCTCACAGATCGCCTCGGCATCCGCCATGTCGTTCTTCTGGCGTTTGACATAAGGCTTCACATAGGCTGGCGGCATCAGCTTCACCTCATGTCCGAGGGTAGAGATCTCCCTGGCCCAATAATGCGCGGTGGCGCAAGCTTCCATGCCGACCAGGCAAGGCTCCAGATCCCGCAGCGTTTCAAGCACCGCGCTTCGACGCAGTTTCTTGCGCAGGACAACTGTGCCCGCTTCATCCACGCCGTGGAGCTGGAAAACAGACTTGGCAATATCAATCCCGATTGTGGTAATGGTCATGGTGGACGGCTCCTCTTCTTGTTGGCTGTATGACAGCACCAACATGGCACATTGCGATGCCGGTGGGAGGGGCCGTCCACCTCATCAGCGCCCTGACGGAGACGGCTGCGGGGCGAGAAGCGACCGACAAGGAACTGGCCGGCGCGACGTTTGCCGATGGGCTGGGCACAGCAATTGCCGGGCTCTTTGGCGCACTTCCAAACACATCCTTCAGCCAGAACATCGCCGTGATTTCCATGACGGGAATCATGAGCCGGCACATCGTCACGCTCGGAGCCCTGATCCTGATCGTTTGCGGACTGGTTCCCAAGGTCGGCGCCTTGATCATCACCGTCCCTATAGAAGTGTTGGGCGGCGGCGTGATCATCATGTTCGGGATGATCGCCGCAGCGGCCATCTCGATCTTGTCAAACGTAGCCTGGACGCAGCGGAACATGCTGATCTTTGCCGTGTCACTGTCGCTCGGACTCGGCTTGCAGCAAGAGCCGGGTGCATTGCAACAGCTGCCCGAGATGGCGCAGGTCCTGCTGACCTCGGGCCTCTTGCCTGCCGCTTTCCTCGCCGTCCTACTCAATCTGGTCCTGCCGGAAGGCCCCGGCGCCATGACCAAAGATCGTGCGTGAACTGACTATCCAGGAACCGGTGATCCCGGCGCCTGTGAGATCAGTTGCCGTTCCGCCATCACACCATAAAAGAAACGCCCCGGAGGATTTCTCCCCCGGGGCGCCATCGTTTTTGAAGCAGGCGACTGGATCAGAACTTGTAGACCAGCGAGGCCTGAACACTGCGCGGCTGCTCAGGCAGAACAATCGTGCTGCCAAACAGTTCCGTGAAGTTTGCCCGGAAGTATTCCTCGTCGGTTGCGTTCTTGACCGTCAGGCGGAACAACCAGTCATCCATCTCATACGATGCGCTGAGATCGACCAGCGTGTAACCCGGCAGTTTCACAGCCTGGGACTGGCCCGAATAGACCGAGTCCACGTTGACGACGCTTCCCGACAGAGAAAGCCCGTTGTCGAAGGCATAGGTCGCCGTGGCCGAGTAGAGGTCTTCCGGAATGCCGGCGCGGCGGGCCGCGTCTTCGTCCGGAATGAGCAGAAGACCCATCGCCTGACCGCCAAGGGTCAGTGTCGGATCGATCACGTTGACGAGATCCTCGATGCCGAAGAAGCTGAAGAGAACACCATCTTCGAGCGCCGTCAGGTTGATGACCTTCGTCTTGGTATAGGCCGCCGTCAGCAAGAATTTTTCAGTGACAGCCCAGCGCAGCTCGGCCTCCATGCCTTCGGTCTTGACGGCCTGGTTCACCGTGATCGACTGGGCGTTGAAGTCCGTCCGCTCCTGCTCGTACACCGCGAGGGCGGCAAACAGGCGATCGTCGAGGAAGTTGCCCTTCACGCCGAACTCTTTCAGCTCCGACGCGCTGAACCAGCTTTCGCTTGCCAGGTTGCCGGGATCGATTTCCGCACCCTGTCCGGCAACGACCGTCGACTGTTTGGAAGCGGTCACGTACGGAATGATCCCGAGGGGGAGCTTGTACGATGCAGACGCGTTCCAGGACACGCCGTCTTCCGTATCCGACTCGTCAGCTGCCGAGCCTGAGCGCACTTTGGTCGGATCCGACTTCGAGGAGGCATCGATCGTATCGTAACGCGCGCCGAGCACCAGGTTGAGGCCGAAGTTGAAGTCGACATCGAACAGGGCTGCGAGGGCGTAGTTCGTGTATTCGCCTTCGAGGTAGGTGGCGTAATTGTCGCCGGACTCGGTCGACAGAAGACGATCCGAGAGCGGATCATATCCCTGCGTCAGGTCCACGCGGTGGAAATATTCGTAGTCGAAGTCATCGCCGTGGAGGAAGCTCGTATGCCGGATCGAAGGCGAGACCTGCGCCGCGATCTTCACGGCATCGAACTCAAAATCCTTCGCGACAACGATCTTGTCTTCGAACACCCACGAGTCGTGGAACTGCGAGAAGCCATAGGCGTTTTCGTTGATGTTTTCGTAGCCTTCATAGAACATCTGGTTCTTGATCTGCAGGCCACCTTCGCCTTCATAGATGGCGTCGAAATACAGGGTCGAAACCTGGTTTTCGAGCTTGTCGTTCGGCCCCGTCAGGGTCTGGTTGCGGCCGAGTTTTGCCGTGCCCGTATTGGTCAGACCGAGATAGGGGAAGTTGGCAATCAGATAGGCGTCCGTTGCGGCGTCGGGGAATACGGAAAACCCGGTTCCTGTAACCGCGCCAAACGCGGCGAAGGCGCCGATGGCATCGAATTCATCCGGCGAAAGCTGGCCGTCGCCGTTCGTGTCGACGGGCTGGGCCTGGCCGGTGATGTAGGTGCCGTTATCGACGAGTTCCTGAGTCAGGCGGTTCCAGCCGCCGTTCTGAGCACCGGAATAATCCTGGTACATGCCCCCGAATTCGAGCCGGATCTTTTCGGTCAGCTGCGTATCGAATGCACCCTGCAGGATCGTCTGCTGGGTCGAGATATTGTCGTAATAGCTGCCCGAATCCTCGACTTCAGCATAGAGGTGATAGCCATAGTCCTGACCAAACAGGCTGGCTGGACCGGTCACCTGCGCACTGAGCACACTCTTGTCCCAGCTGCCGGTCGTGTAGCTCATCTCGCCCGACGATTCGTCCATGTACTTCCCGCCTTTGACGCGGGCCGACTTGGGCACGAAGTTCATGTAGCCGCCGGTCTTGGACGGGCCGTAGATCGGCGAAGCAGGACCGCGCACAATGTCCACGCGGTCGGACGCACCGATTGGCGTCGGATAGTTGCCCGGGTTGTCCAGACGGCGAACGCCGCGGAAGTAGACCTCGCCTGGCGTGCCGCGGATATCCAGCGCGCCGCCCACTCCGAAGAAGGAGTTGGTGAACGTACCCGGAGCCTGGGCAACGAGACCGTAGATGTCGGTGATGCCGAAGCGCTCAAGCTGTTCGGAGCTGATCGTCGAGGCCGAACGCGGAATCTCGACAAGGCTCTTGTCGGTGCCGAAGATCGAACCGACGTCTTCAACCGGAAGCGCCCGCAAGCTTCCCGTGACGACAACCGTTTCCTGCCGGGCCTCTTCTTCCTCGGCGGCGTCCTGTGCGAAAGCGGCCGCGGGCATCATGGCCAGCGCAATCGTGCTGGCCGCCGTCAGCTTCAGAAAGCTGCGCAACGCGGCGAGTCCGGCGCGTCCGTTTCCGGCCATGCTGGCCGGGTTCGTTTCTCTTGTTACCGCCAATTCAGCGGCCTCTTCTCGAAATTTGGACATAGTCACACTCCAGCCTGATCTGACCTCGGGTCGGTTGAAAAAAGTGCGGAAGCACGCCCACCTTTGTCCGCACACAAACCTAATGCCCCAAAAGGCATCGGACCCCCGACGCAGAACCTGATGTCGCACTCCATCACCTGAGAACGGATGTTAATTGCATTTTTGCGACTGCGAACGGCTGAACCCGAGTCTGGGCAGCGGTTTCAATTTGCGTGCTCATATTTTGCGCACTCGGCAAATGACACGCCAGCGAAGCAACCACATTTGCCCGTGCAGCGGCGAAGATTGGAGGCTTCGGGCCTACGCTTGTGGCGGCGATGCGTACGGCCTGCTTAATTGAATCGTGAGAGTGCGAGCGAATATTTGCATCGCTCGTTCCGAATGTTCCGCGCGGCACAGGCCTTTGCCGCTGCGGAAACACCAGATCACAGATTCGAAGGAGAGACCGCCTCATGCCCCCGAAACCCCTGTATCTTCCGAACACGTCGTCCGGTCTGGGCCAACTCGCGCGCCGGATCGCGGCGCTGGCGGTTTCGATAGCCGTGGCGGCCTGCACTTCGCTGCCGCCGGACACGCCGGTCACCGCCCCGCTCATGGACGGGAAAAGCGAAACGCTCGCGCGAATCGCGGTCGCAACGGCTTACGAGCCTGAACTGGCCGCCCTTCTGCCGGATCTGCACAACGGTGTCGAACATCGGCTCAACGGCGTCTCCTTCTGGACCGGCGAACTCAGCGGTCAGCCTGTCGTGCTGTTCAAGACCGGCGTCAGCATGGTCAACGCAACCATGAACACGCAGCTGTTGCTTGATCATTTCAACATCAGCCACATCCTGGTCAGCGGCGTGGCGGGCGGTCTGGATCCGTCCCTGTCGGTGGGCGACGTCACCGTGCCTGCGAGCTGGGCGCAATACAATGAAGGCGCTTACCTTCGTGAAACGTCACCGGGTACGTACACGCCCCATCCGGGGGTCGAACCCGTTCTGCCCGCCTTTGGCTTCATGGGCACGCGTGCGGTACGGATCGCGCGCGACGCCGATCCGCAGCCGCAGCCCAAGCTCTGGTTTGACGCCGACCCTCAGCTGCTCGCGATCGCAGAGCGCGTGTCCAGTGACATCCAGTTGAAGCAGTGCGACGCAGAAGGCCTTTGCCTGCCGAACCCGCCCAAGGTGGTTCCAGGCGGGCGCGGCGTTACAGGTTCCACGTTCATGGACAATGGACGGTTCCGGGAATACCTGTTCGATACGTTCGACGCTCAGGTTGTCGAGATGGAAACCGCCGCGATTGCCATGGTCGCCTACGCGAACGATGTACCCTACATCGCGTTTCGAAGCCTTTCCGATCTCGCTGGCGGCGGGAACGCGGCCGAGAACGAAATCACGGCATTCGAGCATCTTGCGGCCGAGAATGCTGCCATTCTCGTGCATGCCTATATCGAAGCCTATGGCGCAGGCGAAGCGGCTGAGACGCCGCCAACTGGTCCGCAACCCGCCACCTGCGAGATCCATTACTCAACCCTGCCGATCGAGCCGAAGCCGATGGGTCCGGCCCGCACCGAACAATTGCGTGCGCACCTGACCGAACCTTCGGCGCAGCAGGCTTTCCTGACGCGGTTTGATGCGCTCAGTCTCCGAATCGCGAATGCGATGGCGAAAGAGTCTCCCCTGGACCCGGACACAGAGGTCAAACTCGTCTGGGGGGGCTATGCAGGATCGGTCGATCCTTCCCTGACGATGACGCTCGTCGCGCCCACGCCCGAAGCACGAGACCTTGCAACACGTATCGGCGCCGCACTCGGCTATGTTTTCTTCCAGCAAAGCGTTGCCATCGAATGCCTGGCCCCTGCAGACGGCCTCAGCGAAGCTGCGGCCCTGATCCTGACTGAGGAGGGCAATCGCGATGTGCTTTCATCCGAAACACTCCGATCCGTATACGGCATGATGATCGGGCAGGACGGCGGCAACACTCAGCAAGGATTCACCTACTACCCGGGCTCGGACGCTTTCCTCGTGCTGGATCTTGGCCCAAGCGAAGGGGCGCGGCCGGTCATGGACCGTGTACTCCGGGATCTCGGCCTATTCGCGCCGGACGCCGGACTGAGGCTGACCGAGAGCAAGCGCTGGATCAAGTTTCCCTTCAACGACTGGCTCACCAGCCCCAACGGCGAAAAATACATCGAATCCGGCCTGACTGAAGCCGACACGATTTTGCTGACTGACCTTCGCGGCGAGTATCTTCAGGCGATCGACACCCTCCCGTCCCAATAGAAACTATCAAAGGCTCACCATGAGAATTTGCGTATTCTGCGGCTCCAACACGGGCAAAGGCAGCGTGTACATGACCGCCGCGCATGAACTGGGCGCCCTGATTGCGAAGGCCGGGCATGGAGTTGTCTATGGCGGCGCGCGCAACGGAACCATGGGCGCTGTCGCAGACGGCGCGCTGTCGGTTGGCGGAGAAGCCATTGGCGTCTTGCCGCGTCAGCTGTTCGACCTCGAACAGGCCCATAACGGCCTCACGAAACTGCATGTGGTCGAGTCCATGCACGAGCGCAAACAGGTCATGCATGAGTTGTCGGATGCCTTCATCTGCATGCCGGGCGGTATCGGCACGATGGAAGAGACATTCGAGGTCTGGACCTGGACCCAGCTCGGCATTCACCGCAAGCCGCTCGCGATCTACAACGTCAATGGATTCTACACCGCGCTCGAAGCGTTCTTCGATGTGATGGTGGGCGAAGGATTTGTCCGCGATGTGCACCGGCAGATGGCGATCACCGGCGACGAACCCGGCAAGCTGCTGGCCGATCTGGTGAGTTATGAGCCACCGCTGGTGAAGAAATGGCTGAAGCCGGAAGAGCGTTGAATCAAGAGGCCCGCTTGAGACACTGTCCGGCCACATAGGTGGCCACGATACTCCGGTCGTCACCCAGTGTCTGCAGGGCGAACAATTCATCGGTCAAAGTGTTCGCATTGTCCATGCGCGCGGCCATTGCAGATGTCGCGCGGCTGTCGAGAACAATGATGTCGGCATCGGAGCCGGCTTCAAGCGTTCCGATGCGGCCTTCAAGCGAAAGCGCCCGGGCATTGCCGAGCGTCAGGAGATAGAACGTCTCCAGCGGATTGAGGCTCAGTCCGCGCAACTGGCTGACCTTGTAGGCCTCCGCAGCGGTGGTCAGCATCGAATAGCTGGTGCCACCGCCGACATCCGACGCAAGCGCGATACGCACACCTGCGCGGCGCAGCCCATCATAGTCGAAAAGGCCGCTGCCAAGGAACATGTTCGAGGTCGGACAGAACAAGGCCACGGACCGGCTTTCGGCCATGACGGCGATTTCGCGCGGCGAAAGATGCAGGCAGTGACCGAAGAGGGCGCGGGGCCCCAGAAGGCTGCTGCGTTCATAGACGGCAAGATAGTCTGCTGCATCCGGATAGAGCTGCCGGGTGAAATCAATTTCCGCCTCATTCTCGGACAGGTGTGTCTGCAGATAACAATCCGGGTACGCCTTGAAGAGCGCGCCGGTCAGTTCGAGTTGCGCTGGACTGGACGTAATCGCGAAGCGCGGCGTTATCGCATAGCGCAGACGGCCCTTGCCGTGCCAGGCCGCAATCAGCGCGCGGCTGTCGTCATAACCCGATTGCGGTGTGTCGCAGACATCGCCGGGTGCATTCCGGTCCATCAGGGTCTTGCCGGCGATCATGCACATGTTGCGGGCCTCGGCCTCGGCAAAGAAGGCGTCGGCCGATGATTTGTGCGCGCTGCCATAGACGGCGGCCGTCGTAACACCGTTGTTCACCAGTTCATCGAGAAACCGGCCGGCGACCTGCCCGGCGTACGCGGAGTTTGAGAACCGCGCCTCTTCTGGAAACGTATAGTTTGTCAGCCAGTCGAGCAGCTGCGTCCCATAGGAGGCGATGACGCCCATCTGAACAAAGTGCGTGTGCGTATCAATGAATCCAGGAAGGATCAGGTGAGGCCTATGGTCCTCGACGCGCCACGCGCGGAACGCATCGGGCAAGTCGGCGTGGCTGCCGCGCCAGCGGATCTGGCCGCCCTCGACCGCCACCGCGCCGTTCTCCCAGTAGCCGTAACTTGCTGTGTCGCCCAAGGCGGCAGGACGCTCGAAAAATGTGAGCACTCGGCCGCGCAATACCTGACCTGACATCCACGCCTCCGATTCTTTCCGGCGCTGCGCCAGATCATCACGCCGGATGAGTGCCGAACGGCCGGCCGGATCGACCATCATCCTTCACGTTGCTGGTGTATCGGCAGTCGGCAGAGGCCTTCAAGTCCACCTGCTGCGAAAGGATGCACGTTTACCCGATTGCAGCGTTGCGCGCGAGCGCGGGCAATTCAGTTGCACACATTTGCATCGCCTGCTCCCCAAACAGGCAATTCGAGCGTTCGAATTTCAAGATCAGTCTTCGCCATTGAAGACAAGTTCAAGACTGACCAGAAGCGATTGAGGTGGCCGATCAGGAGACGAGAATGAACATGGCTGGAAAACTGACGCGTTCTGGCTGGAGAGCCTTGGCCCTGACCCTGCTTGGAACGTCTGCCCTGACCCTTCCAGCATGTATCACGGTCTACGAAGCGCCTGAAGCCGGGCCCGTCAAGCCGGCAGCTTTCGCGCCGGACTGCGCCCCGGCCGGACCTTGCTCAACGCCTGTGCCGGTCCGGGCCGTGCTCGTCACCATGTTCGAGATCGGCGAAGACGAAGGCGATGCACCGGGTGAGTTCCAGCTGTGGAAAGAACGCCGCCCCTTCGACATCCGTTTCCCGTTTCCACAATCCTATCATGACCTTTACTACGATCCCGGGTCTCAGACCCTGGCGATGGTCACCGGCATCGGCACGGCAAAATCTGCAGCGGCCACAATGGCCCTGGGGCTCGACCAGCGGTTCGACCTGACCGAAGCCTATTGGCTGGTTGCCGGCATCGCGGGCATCGATCCCGAGGACGCGTCAATCGGATCGGCCGTCTGGTCTGCGCATCTCGTCGACGGCGATCTTGCGCATGAAATCGATGCAAGGGAAAAGCCGGAAGACTGGCCCACAGGCTATTTCGCCCGGCGCACACAGTTTCCCTACGATCCGGCAAAGCCGCCCCCCACCGGCGAAGCCTTCGTGATCAACGAAGGGCTGACGGACTGGGCGTTTGAATTGACGAAAGATGTCGAGCTGCCCGATCTCGAAGGTCTGTCGGAGACACGTGATCTCTATACTGACGACGAAATGGGCCGGAAGCCTCCTTTCGTGCTGAAAGGCGGCCACCTTGCAGCCATGACGTTCTGGCACGGCGATCTGATGAACGAATGGGCCAATGACTGGGTGATGTACTGGACCGACGGCGCCGCCGACTTCGTCACCTCCGCGATGGAAGACACCGGTACCTATCAATCCATCCTGTATCTCGACGCTGCAGGCCGCGTGGACAAGGATCGCTTCATGGTGCTGCGCACCGGCAGCAATTACACGGTTCCGCCCCCCGGCAAGACCGCAGCAGAAAACCTGCTCGGCGAGAATGAAGGCTATGCCGGCATGCGCGCCTCGCTAGAGTCGCTTTACCTGGTCGGCTCCGTGGTTCTGGACGAGATCACGGGGAACTGGGATGTCTACCAGACCAACGTTCCGGGCGCTGGAGGAGACTGACCTTGATGCTCAGTTCCCGGTGATTTTCCAGTCGCGGATATCCCGCTCGAAAGCCTCGAAGGCGCGCTCCAGCTGCAACTCAAGCCGGGCTTTTGGACTGGACGCAATCAAGGCTTCGCAAGCCGGCGCCGAGAGCTTCCGGCAGGATTTCACGCGCACGCCCGGCTGCCCCTTTTCCCAGAGGCTGGAACCCGGCACAAACGCGAAGTGAAGACTGCTGCGCGCCGCCGTCTTCAAGTCGCGATACCGAAGGCCGTGCTCAGAGGCGGCGCGAACATACTGCTCCGTCATGTCGGTTCGAAGTACGCCTTCATCATCCGTCGACAGAACGAACGGCACGCCGGACCGGCGATAGAGATTCAGCGGATGGAACTTGCCTTTGACGCCGAGGATCATGTCATTGCTGGACAGGTTGATCTCGACCGCAATCTGCTCGCGCGCCATTCGCGCGAGCGTCTCTCGGCTGTTCGTTTCGTAGGCAATGTCCACGCCGTGCCCAATACGCTCCGAGCCAGCGATTTCTATCGCGTCTGCAATGGGACTGCGCATGGCATACGCCGGCGCAAGTCCAAGGCTCAACTCACCCGCGTGCAACGAGATCCGCGCCGAAGGGTACTTTGAGGACAGGAAGGCAATCATCCGCATGTGCAGGTCGTAATCCGCAACGGCGACGGGATCATCTTCAGGCTGAACAAGTGATACGCCGACAAATTGCGGATCAGCCTCAATGAGCGCGAAACTCAAGGCGAGTTGCCGGAACAGCTGGTCGGTCGGGATCAGGCGCAGTCCATAACTGTTGTAGTACACGACCACATTGCATCCGGAATCCGGCGCGTTCGTGTCGCAGGCCAGCAACCGGCGCGCCTCGGCTTCGGTCGCGTCGATTTCGGCAATCGACGCAGCCACCAGACCATCGATCTCCGGCAGCAGCCGGGCAAAGGCGGCCTCGAAATCGCCGTTCCACTCCGCATCGTCGGACGTCAGCGCCGAAACGTTGATGACGCCGGGATTGTCCATCAGCTCGAGATAGGACACCGCGTCCCGGGCGGCGGCCCGCTTGGCCGAGGCGAGCACGCGTGCCGGTTCGTGTGCGGTGATCACACCAAACTTTTCAAACGCGCTGAAGAACTGGTCATGACCGGACTTGCCCGCCCCCGCGCCTGAAAGAACGCCGCGCACGGACATCGCGTCGACAGCCTTGGCAAAGAGGTCCGGATCATTCCGGGCCAATCCTTCGGCCGGAACGGTTCCCGGCGCCGCACAGGGCGGCTCGGTGATGGCCGCCTCGACCACGTCAATGCAGAACGACTTGTCGCCCGCCCAGGCAAGGAATTCTTCCGCATACGGCGTTCCGGCGGAATGGATGTGCAGGTCGCCGCCCTTGGGCATGCCCTGAAGAAAGACACGCAGGAGAACCGGGTCATCCGAAATCCGATCAAATAGCTTCGCCGCATCCGCCTCGGCGTCCGCAAACGCGGCCGGCGCAGTCGCGCCCATCATCAGCAAGCCTGCGCACGCGGACACCAGGTTCCGCAGCAGGCCGCAACGAGAATTCGATTGCATCAGCGGGCCGCATTCTTGATGAAGTCTTCGAGATAGTCGCCCTCTTCCACGTCCGGCACGCCGGAGTACCAGCCGCCACGGATGTGTCGACGGATCGAACGATCCGCCGTTCCGGCAGCGGCCGAATGCCAAAGGTAGGCATCGTGAAACAGCACGTCTCCGGCGTCGCAGTAGATGGCGATCTCGCCCGGCGCCTTCTCGAAAGCGAGCGGCATTTCATACGGAGGTGGTTCGTCCGTGTAGCCGCCCGTCGGGCGCGCATGTGCCGGCACGGGAACATTATTGGCATTCCTCCAGGGCGCCGGGGTGGCCCATCTGTGCGATCCCGGCACCACGCGCAAAAAGCCATTGGCGGGACTTGTCGCGTCGATGTTGATCGTAAAGGCAACCGATGGCCAGACATCGCGGTGTGGGCCGCTCTGCCAGTCCGAGTGCCAGCCAATACGCCGATACCCGGAATTCTTTCCGCCGCGCGCATCCTGATAGACAACGCCAAACCGAGACCGCTCAAGCAAATAGCCCCCCGGGACCCACTGTTCCATCAACTCCACAATCGACGGGTTGAGGATCGCTTCACGCGCGCGCGGCGAAATCTGGGTGATGTACTGGACGTAGTTTGTGAAGCGCTTTTCCTTGTCAACATCATCGTCCAGCAGAATGCTGTTGCCGAACTTCGCGTCGAGCGTACCGGCGATGACGCCCTTTTGGGCCTCGACGCATTGCCGGGTAACCGCCTCGAGATCGGCGGAGGAATACAGCCCCCTCAGAATGGCGAAACCGTAAGTGTTGAAGAACTCGGACAGGTCTTCCAGTTGATGTTCGCGGAACACACCGGCTTCCGTGTTCAAACCCAAGCTTCGGTTCATGGCTTTGTCCTGCTCGAATGCTCTAATTTTGAGGTTGTTTGCCGCGCGGGGCGAAGGTGCGTCAATGCCCGCCGCAGCCACGCCCGGTTTATCGTGTCCGGTGCCGACTGGTCCGGCGTTGACGTCCCATGCCGCCCAGAAAGCGGGCAACAGCAAACGCAGCGGCCGCTGATCGCCCACGCCGTCTTGAAGGAACGGGCACGCCAGGCGCAACGCAGGACTGTGCCCTAATTTTTCGAGTAGTCAGACGCTGATGATGCCCACAGTCGACAATTTCCGAAGCCTCTTCGGCGTCCTATTCCTTCTGGGGCTGGCTTGGCTCGCGTCCTCGGCCAGAAACAAGATTCCGATCAAGACCGTTCTGGCCGCGCTCGGCTTGCAGATCGCCGTGGCCGCAGTGATCTTTGCCATTCCCCCCGTTCGGATGAGTCTCGCTGGCATCTCGGACGGTCTCAAGGCGCTTCAGGCGGCGACTGCAAAGGGCACGCAATTTGTGTTCGGCTACCTCGGCGGCGGCGGCACGCCGTTTGAAATGGTGATGCCGGAAAACAACTTCATCCTCGCCTTTCAGGTCCTGCCCCTGATGATCGTGATCTCCGCCCTGGCGGCCATGTTCTGGCACTGGGGCATTCTGGAGAAGATTTGCGAAGGCATGGGATTCCTGATGCGGAAAACGCTGGGCCTGAGCGGCCCCGCAAGCCTGGGCGCGGCAGCGAGCGTCTTTCTCGGGATGGTCGAAGCGCCGATGGTGGTGCGGCCGTATCTTGAGCGCATGTCACGCGCTGACATATTCCTTCTCATGACGGCTGCGATGTCGACCGTCGCCGGCACGGTGATGGCCATCTATATCGCGTTGATGCAAACGACAGTGCCGGAGGCTGCTGCACACGTCATCGTTGCCTCATTCATGGCGGCGCCTGGCGCGGTTGCCATTGCGCGGATCATGCAGCCGCCGGACGGGGAGCGCTCGGTCGACGATGACAAGCCGCCGCCAAAATTCTACCAGTCGACGATGGATGCGTTCACCCGCGGCGTTCAGGAAGGCGTGAACATCTTCATCTCGGTGCTGGCGACGGCCGTGGTCGCCGTTGCCTTCATTGCCATCCTCGACATGAGTCTCGACGCCTTTGCGCCGGATGTCGGCGGCGCGCCGGTCACCATGAACCGCCTGTTTGGCTGGATCCTTTCACCGCTCATGTACATGCTGGGCATCCCCTGGAAAGACGCGGCGCCGGCCGGGATGCTGCTCGGCACGAAGACAACGATCAACGAGTTGATCGCGTTCATCTCGCTGTCGGAACTTCCTGAAGGCAGCCTCGAACCCCGGACACGCATGATGATGATCTATGTTCTCTGTGGCTTTGCCAATTTCGGGGCGGTTGCCATCATGGTCAGCGGACTTTCCGCGATGTGCCCGAGCCGGAGACCCGATTTCCTGGATCTCGGCATGAAAAGCCTAGGCTCCGGCACGCTGACGAACTTGTTGAATGGTACATTGCTGGGCTGTGTGCCCTTCGCCCTGCTGAGCAGCGCGATGTCTTGATGGAGCGACCGGACATGAATTCACTCACAGCGATTCGAATCCTTGCGCTTGCAGCGTTGCTGGCCTTGTCACTCTCCGCTTGCGCGCCCGGCGCGCCGGAAGCAGCGCTGCCACCCACCGCTCCGGAGGCCATAACGGTATACGGCGCGGTGCGCGGCAAGCTGGACGATGGTGTCTCGGTCTTTCTCGGCATTCCTTATGGCGCCGATACGTCAAGCCATCGCTTCCAGCGGGCCACGACTCCAACGCCGTGGAACGGCGTGCGCGAAACACTGACCTATCCGGATACAAGCCCGCAGGTCGAACTGGGGGGTGAGTTGTTTGCGTCCTGGGATCCGGTCCCGCGCCCACCACAAAGCGAGAACATGTTGGGGCTGAACGTGTGGACACCTGCCGTCGATGCCGGGCGCCGTCCGGTCATGGTGTGGCTGCACGGAGGCGGGTTTACCGCAGGCTATGGCTCCAGCCGCGTATTTGAAGGCACCCGGTTGGCGCAGAAGGGCAATGTGGTGGTTGTCACCGTGAACCACAGGCTGAATCTGCTCGGCTATCTCTACCTTGCAGACCTCCCCGGCGGTGAGGCCTTCCCCGACAGCGGCAATGCAGGCATGTTGGACCTCGTGCTGGCGCTGGAATGGGTGCGCGACAACATTGCCGCATTTGGCGGAGACCCCGAGAACGTGACCATCTTCGGCGAATCCGGAGGCGGATGGAAAGTCAGCACCCTGCTCGCCATGCCGGAGGCGGAAGGCCTGATTGACCGGGCCATCGTGCAAAGCGGATCGGCGCGTTATGCGAGAACGCCCGATGAAGCAACGTCAGACGCACGCATTGCGCTGACCGCCCTCGGAGTTTCCCCGGACGATCTGGAGTCGCTGAAGACCCTGCCTGCGGAAAAATTTGCCGAAACGATGAAGGTGCTTGAGGCCGATGGTACGCTCCCGGCAAACTTTTTCATGCCGGTGGCTGATGGCCGGGCCCTACCCGCAGATCCATTTGGCGAGGCCGCGCCCGCAACGGCCCGCAGTGTCCCGATGTTGATCGGGAGCACGGCGGATGAGTTTTCTCTGTTCTTCCTGGGTATTCCGGATACGGATGCCATCACATTCGAAACGCTGCCCGGCTTTCTGCGCACGGTCGTGCCCGAGGCGGACCAGCTCCGCGTCATCGCCGGATACCGCGCGTTGAGACCCGACGCGAGCCCCTACGAAATCCTCGTCGCGATTGCCTCGGACCGGGCCTTTACCGCTGATGCCGTGGCACAGGCCGAGTTGAAGGTTGCACAGGGCGGCGCTCCGGTCTGGCTCTATCAGTTCGACTGGAAAACACCTGTGCTGGACGGGCGCTTGGGCGCAATGCACGCGCTCGAGACCGGATTCGTGTTCGACAATCTGGAGAAGTCGACCTCGATGATCGGCGACATCACCCCCGCGCAGCCGGTCGCAGACAGGATGAGTGATGCCTGGCTGGCCTTTGCCCGCACAGGCGATCCCAATGTCGCCTCCCTACCCGCCTGGCCCGCCGTGACAGCTGACACTGTCAGCGCCATGCATTTCAACACCGCTTCAGAAGTTGAAACAGGGTACTTTTCCTCCGAAGCCGACATTCTGCAGGGCCTCCCGAACATGTGGCAGATGGGCCGGTAACACCGGAGAGGTGACGGGCGCGCGCGGAATGGTATGACAGTGACTGGCAAGGCAGAGGGAAGGCAGAATGGCTGATGGTTTTGTCCGGCCCGAAGGCACGCCGCTGGTCGATACGCTCGGCCGGAAGGTGACCTACCTGCGCCTGTCGGTCACTGACCGGTGCGACCTGCGGTGCAGTTACTGCATGTCCGAGCACATGACCTTTCTTCCCAAGCAAGACCTGCTCACGCTGGAAGAACTGGACACGATTGCGGCCGCCTTCATCCGGCGCGGCGTCCGCAAGGTACGGCTGACCGGCGGCGAGCCCCTGGTGCGGCGAAACATCCTGCATCTGGTCCAACGCCTGAGCCGGCATCTCGGCGGTGGACTGGATGAACTGACGCTGACAACAAACGGGACGCTGCTGGCCGAATTCGCCGCCCCCTTGAAGGACGCCGGCGTGCAACGCATCAACGTTTCACTGGATTCCCTTCGCCCCGAGCGCTTTCGGGACATCACTCGGCGCGGCGCGCTTGCGCCCGTGCTTGCCGGCATCGACGCCGCGCAGGCTGCCGGTCTCAAGGTCAAGATCAATACCGTGGCGCTCAAGAACCAGAATGCGGACGAGCTTCCGGACTTGATCGCATGGGCGCATGATCGCGGCATGGACTTGACCTTGATCGAAGTGATGCCGCTCGGCGACACAGGTCTGGACCGCATGGATCAGTATGTCCCGCTCTCCTGGATCCAGAGCCAGCTCTCCCAACGCTGGACGCTGACGGAACTGCAGGACCGTGCAATGTCGTCCGGCCCCGCGCGGCAGTTTCGCGTGCGCGAAACGGGCGGGCGCCTGGGGTTCATAACACCGCTCACGAACAATTTTTGCTCGGGCTGCAATCGCATGCGTGTAACGGCCACGGGCCGCATCTACATGTGCCTCGGACAGGAGGATCATGTGGACCTGCGTGACGCCCTTCGAAACAATGCCGATCCAGATGACGCGCTTGAAGCCTGCCTTGACCGGGCCACCTTCCGAAAGCCGGCGCGCCACGGGTTCGATATCTCGAAGCGCGGCGAAGCGCCCGCCTTACCCCGCCACATGTCGGCGACGGGCGGCTGACGCATGGCGCAGGTCATCTACCTTGGCAAACTTGGAGACCTGGCGGGCGGGCAAGCGGAATCGCTTGCTTTGCCCGCCGAAATCACGAGCACCGGCGCCCTGCGCGAGTGGCTCGACACCGAGCGCGGCTTCGGCGGCGCGCTGCTCCACCGGACCGTGCGCATTGCAGTGAATGCCGAACTGGTCCCGGACACTTTTGCCATCTGCGACGCCGATGAAATCGCCTTCCTGCCGCCGGTCGGAGGGGGATGACATGATCCTCCTGACCGCAGACCCCATCAACGCGTCGGCCTGTCTCGAGGCATTCGAACTCGGCGCGCCGCAATCGGGTGCAATAGTCTGCTTTTCGGGAAAGGTCCGGTCCTCGTCCGCCGGCGAAGCGGTACGGAAGCTGCATCTGCAGGCTTACCCGCCAATGACAGGCCCCGGCATCGCGCAGGCTGTGGCAGATGCCTGCGAACGCTGGTCCCTGGAGGCCGTTTCAGTTGTTCACCGCGTCGGCGATGTCTCCCCGGGAGAAACGATCGTCTTTGTGGCAGCCGCTTCAATACATCGCCGCGCCGCCTTCGAGGCGGCTGACTATCTGATGGATTTCCTGAAGACCAGGGCGGTCTTCTGGAAGAAGGAGGTCACGGACACGGGCGAACGCTGGATTGAACCGCGTGCCGAGGATTATGCCGACGTCGCGCGTTGGCACAAAGAGGAGGTGTCCTGATCCATGCATGGTATCAATGAAGCGCTGCCTTTCATACCTGTCCGCATTGCGATCCTGGTTGTCAGTGACACCCGGACCGAAGAAACGGACACGTCAGGCAAGACGCTGTCGGACCGGATCAAGGCGGCCGGGCATGCCGTCGCCGGGCACAGGATCGTGCCGGACGACAAGGACGAGATCCGCGCGGCCGTCTCGCAGTGGATTTCCGCCCCCGATATCGATGTGGTGATCACGAGCGGGGGCACCGGGCTGACCGGCCGTGACGTGACGCCCGAAGCCATAATGCCTCTGTTCGAAAAGACCATCGAGGGGTTTTCAGTCATCTTCCACATGGTCAGCTATCAAAGCGTCGGTCTATCCACACTTCAGTCGCGGGCCGTGGCGGGACTCGCGAACGGCACTTTCATCTTCTGCCTTCCCGGCTCAACCGGCGCGGTCAAGGATGGATGGGACAAGGTCATCAGCCTGCAGCTCGATAGCCGGCATCGGCCCTGCAATCTGGTCGAACTGATGCCGCGCCTGATGGAAACCTGAAACATGAGTGACCTGACACATATTGGTCCGGATGGACGGGCACGGATGGTCGATGTCTCGTCGAAGACCGAAACTGAGCGCCGGGCCGTTGCACACGGCCGCATACGGATGAACGCCGCAACGCTCGCCCTCGCGCTTTCAAGGTCCACGAAGAAAGGGGATCCTCTGGCGATAGCCGAACTGGCCGGGATCATGGGCGCAAAGCGCACCGCTGACCTGATCCCGCTGTGCCACCCCCTGCCGCTGACAGGCGTGCAAGTGACGATCTCGCCCCTTCCGGATGGCGCGGGCCTGAGCGTGACCGCGACCGTCAAGACAGTCGGCAAGACGGGAGTTGAAATGGAGGCGCTGACGGCGGTGTCGACGGCCTGCCTGACGCTGTATGACATGTTGAAATCGGTCGACAGGGCGATGGTGATCGAAGGGATCGAACTGTCTCAAAAGTCGGGCGGCGCCTCCGGATCATACTTGAAGCCGCCCCCATGAGCGGCCTGGTTTCCGTCGATGACGCACTCGTGTTGCTGGGACGCAACCGCCTGACGCTGCAGACCGAGACCGTCGCCCTGGACGCAGCGTCGGGCCGGCGATTGGCCGCTCCGCTTGTGGCCCGCGTGACGCAGCCGCCGGCCGCCATTTCAGCGATGGATGGCTATGCCGTGCGCCTCGCGGATGTACGCGCGCCCGGCGCCGTGCTCGATGTGATCGGTGAAGCGCCGGCAGGTTTGCCTTTCAGGGGGGAGGTCCGCGTGGGCGCTGCCGTCCGCATCTTCACCGGCGCGCACATTCCGGAAGGCGCAGATCACGTCGTCATTCAGGAAGATGCCGAGCGCCGGGACGGCCAGGTTGTCTGTCGCAAGTCCTATGACGCGTCGGCGTTTGTCCGCCTGGCGGGAATCGACTTTCTGGAAGGCGAGACGCTGATCAGCTCCGGAACGGTGCTCACGCCCGTGGCCCTCTCGCTGGTGGCGGCAAGCAATCACGCTGAGCTGCACGTGTTCAAACGGCCCCGCATAGGGCTTCTGGCGAACGGCGATGAACTGCGCCCTCCCGGCTCGGTATTGGCCGAAGGCCAGGTTGTGAATGCCAATCCGGCCAGCCTTTCTGCCCTCGTCCGTGCATGGGGCGGCGAACCTGTGGACCTCGGCATAGCCGGTGACAGTGTCGATGCCATACTCAGGCGAATACAAGACACGGCAATTGACCTGTTCCTACCCGTCGGCGGTGCCTCCGTCGGCGATCACGATCATATGCGCGCGGCTTTCGCTATTGCAGGCTTCGAACCAGTATTCGAGAAGATTGCGGTCAAGCCGGGCAAGCCAACCTGGCTTTCCCGCCGGAACGGCCAACGGGTTCTGGGGCTGCCCGGAAACCCCGCTTCCGCCCTGGTGTGTGCGCATCTTTTCCTCAAGCCTCTGCTGCTCGATTCATTCAGCCTGCAGATTTTGCCCGCTGAACTCGCAGAACCGTTGCCCGCCAATGACGCGCGCGAACAGTTTCTGCGCGCGGTCGTGCAAGTGTCCGGTCAGGGCCGGCTTGTCGTGAAAGCGGCGAGCGATCAGGACAGTTCGCTTCTCAAACCATTCCTGTCTGCCAACGGATTGATCCGCCGGATGCCCAACGCTGGCGCCGCGCCCGCCGGCGCGGTGTTGCCCGTTGTCATGATCGGCGCGCTTTGAGGTGTTCTGTTTGTCATGACCGCAATTCTGGCCGTTCTTTTTTTCCTGACTGCCGCGCTCTACGCCGCTGTTGGATTTGGAGGCGGGTCCACCTACAATGCGCTACTGGTATTGCAGGGTACGGATTATCGAATCCTCCCCCTGATCGCATTGACCTGCAACGTTCTTGTGGTCGCGGGCGGCGTCATCCGGTTCTGGCAGACCAAGCAACTGGCGGTCCAGCGGCTTGCGCCCTTTCTGATCACCTCGATCCCCTTCGCCTGGCTCGGAGGGCGCCTGCCCATTCCGGAAACCGCATTCGTAGCCCTTCTGGGCGGCGCACTGCTGGTGTCCGGATTGCACCTTGCCTTCAGCAAATCCGGTGAGACCGGCGCGCCGGTCCGCGCCCGGTCAGCGCCCGCGTTCGTGAACCTCATGACGGGCGCGGGTATCGGACTGGTGTCGGGTCTGGTGGGCGTGGGCGGGGGCATTTTCCTTGCACCGGTCCTGTATTTCCAAGGCTGGGGAACGCCCCGGCAGATCGCGGCGGCCAGCAGCCTGTTCATTCTGGTGAATTCCCTGTCAGGCCTTCTGGGACAGGCGATGAAGCTGCAAGAAGCTCAGCTCGTGCAACTGGCTGAACCCTACTGGCCGCTGCTGCCGTCCGTCATCATCGGAGGCCAGATCGGAAGCTGGCTGGCGAGCCAGCGCTTGCATCCCGAACTCATCAAGCGATTGACGGCCGTGCTGATCCTGTACGTCGCCGGCCGCCTTCTCTATCGCTTCGCCAGGACAATCCATCCGTTGCCCTGACCGGTCTTTTCAGCGGCGGGTCGCTTGCCGGCTCAAGCGTGACTTTCCTGCGCCGCGTGATCCAGCTGAGCCAGAACCTCTTGCGCAAACAGCGTCAGCGAGTCGTCGCGGGCGCCTATGATGAGGATCCGGTCGCCCGGAAGTGCCAGCTCCAGCAACCGCTTCCCGCAAGCGGGCCGGTCGCCCAACGCTTCCGCCTTCCGGCCGAGCGCGGCGATATCCCCGGCAAGATCCTGACTGGACACCGAACGGTCGACCGTGCCGCCAAAGTAAACCGGCTCCGGCATCAGAAGAATGTCGTCCGCGCCAAGGTTTTCTGCGAAACAGGCGACAAACTCCTTCCGCATCTTGTTCAGAGGGCCGAAGCCGTGCGGCTGGAACATCACGAGGACACGGCCGGGGAACTGTTTCACCGTCCGGAGTGTGGCCGCGATCTTGTCGGGGTTGTGCCCGAAATCATCGATCACGGTGACGCCGCCCGCAGTGCCGACAATGTCGAACCGGCGCGCAATGCCGGCAAATGTGGCAAGGGCGTCTGCGGCCTCCTTCAGGGACACGCCGCAGGCAAGCGATGCGGCAATGGCCGCGAGTGCATTCGACACGCTGTGCCGCCCGGGTGTCGCCAGACGGATGGCATGCGCCTCGCCGCTCGCCCGGTCACGAACCACGAAAGAAATGCTCGTCGGTGACGGCACGATATCACGCGCCAGAAGGTCCGCCGTGCCATCTTCGAGGCTGTAAGTGATGGCCTTGAGACCCGCGCGCGCCATGCGTGCGGTTTCCGGATTGTCCAGATTGAGGACCACCGTTTCCGCACGCGCCGCAAAGCCGTCAAACAGGGCGCGAAGTTCGTCCATCGATTTGTGGTCAAGCGAGATATTGGTCACCACAGCGATGCGCGGCCGGTAAGCGGCAATCGACCCGTCGCTCTCGTCGACCTCGCTGACGAAGATTCCGCTGGTCCCCACCAGCGAACTGGCAAACAGCGCCTCGGGCGTCTGGAAGTTCTTCATCACGGCGCCGTTCATGACGGTCGGGCTTTTACCGGCGCGGTGCAGGATCCAGCTGATCATACCGGTGGTGGACGACTTGCCGCTCGTTCCGGCCACGCCCACGCTGCAGCCGGCAGCGTTGAAGAGCGTGGAAAGCAGGTCGGCGCGGCTCATGCGGACGGCGCCCACTCGGATGGCCGCCGCGATGTCCGGCACCGTGGCCTCGATCGCCGCAGAAGCGACGACGATCTGCTCAGGATCCACAAGGCCGCTGCCATCCTGGGGATACAGCGTGATACCCCGGTTGCGCAGATATTCGAACTTGGCAGGGGTGCGCCCCTGATCGAACGAGCGGTCCGATCCCTCGACCTTGTGTCCCTGTTCAAGCAGGATCAAGGCGAGCGGCAACATGCCGCTGCCCCCGATGCCGCAGAAGAAGTAGCGATTGTGATTCGTCATGAAGTTCACTCTAACAGCGTTTGGCCGGATTCTCTAAGATCGTGCCCGGGAGGATCCAATGGTTCAACGCAGAATGAGAGTCGGTATCGTCGCCCCCGGCCGGGCGATTGATCGAGACATTGAGGCAAAAGTCACGGCCCTGGCGCGCGAAATCTACGGCGCGGAGCGGCTGGAGCTGGTGTTTCATCCGCAATGCTTCCTGCAAGCGGGGCATTTTGCGGGCCCCGACGGCGCCCGTGCGGACGCTTTCGCCGAAATGGCCAACGACCCGGATCTGGATGCCATCTGGTTTGCGCGGGGCGGCTACGGCGCCTGCCGCCTCCTTGATATCGCATTTGACCGCCTCGGCCCGGCAGCCCGGCTCAAGACCTATCTCGGCTACAGCGATACCGGCAGCCTGCTGGCCCGCCTCTACAAGGACGCCATCGGCACCGTTGCACACGGCCCGATGCCGTCTGACATCCTGCGTCCGGGCGGGGAGACCGCGATTCGCCGGTCGCTCGATTTTCTTCTGGAAGGTGATCACACTGACGGAATCGAACCGGCAACCCGCGCGCCGGGAACCTACGCCGCATTCAACATCACGGTCCTGGCCAACCTGATCGGCACTCCCTGGGTGCCGGACCTTTCCGGGCATGTTCTGCTGCTCGAAGATGTTGGCGAGTATCATTACAGTCTCGACCGGATGCTGTTCAACATCACCTCGAGCCGAGAGATGCGGGAACTCGCCGGTCTCCGGCTGGGACGCTGCAATCCCGTGCCGGAAAACGACATCGACTTTGGATCGTCGGAAGAGGAAATCGCAGCGCAATGGTGCGCGCGCCGTGCGATTCCGTATCTTGGCCGGGCCGATATCGGACATGACGCCGGCAATAAGATCGTTGTGTTCGGCGCGCGGCGTTAGTCGCCTCGCCGGAATTGCCCGATCGGAAACTTCAGGCCAGACTGATTTCGATTAGCACCCCGCGCGACCGGTGGGCTCAGGATCATTTGCCGATGTCCAACGTGGAACGGCAAAGGAGATTCCCATGAACAAGATCATTGCCGCCGCTCTCGCGAGCGCGCTCTTCCTCGCGGCGCCGTCAGCCTTCGCCGACAGCGCCCGCGACGATCTGATCCGCACGGAAGCGCAGATCAGTGCCCTGAATACCGCAGACGCGTCTGCAGCCGCACCCTCGAACTTCCAGGAAGCGCAGTTGCGCCTGAACGAAGCCCGCATCGCAGAAGAAAAGAACAAGGACGAAGACTCGGTCTGGCGCTCGGCCGAAGCGTCGCTTCAGGCGGACATTGTGCAGGAAAAAGTCAAGCTGCGCGCACTCGAGCGAACCGTCTCGGAAATCGAGAGTGGAATCGCCACCCTTCGCCGCGAACTCAATTCTTAGAAAGACATGACGATGAAACACATGATCAGAAACACCGCCGGCTTTGCCGCACTTGCCCTGGCATTGGGCGCTTGCGCGTCGACGCCGGATCCAAGCCCTCGGTTGCTGGCTGCAGAAGCCGCATTGCAGAGAGCGAAAGCCAACCCGTCTGCAATGCAGTCCGGCCGGTCGGCCATCGAAAAGGCCGATGCGGCACTGATTGAAGCGCGCGATGGATACCTGCGCGGCAAGGACGATGAGTACACGCACATGATCCGCATGGGCGAAGGCTACGTCGCATTGGCCGAGACGCGCGGTCTTCAGAGCGCGGCGAATGCCAAGATCGCCGCGTTGAACACCGAGCGCGCCGAAGTCGTTTCCCAGGCGCGCATGCGTGAAGTTGCCAAGGCCGAGGCCGCAACGGCCGTGGCCGAGAACCGGGCTGACCAGGCTGACCGGGTTGCCGCGGGTGCTGTCGCTGACAGCGCGACGTCCGAAACTGCACGCCTGGCCGCAGAAGCACGCGCAGATGCATTGACGGCCGAACTGGCCGACTACGAGCAGAAGACGACCGATCTTGGCGTGACGCTCATCTTGCGCGACCTTCAGTTTGCTTCGGCCTCCTCGGTGCTGATCAGCGGCGCGCAAGGCCGTCTTGCCCCACTTGCCTCTTACCTCAAGAAGCAACCGGATACGCGCATCCAGATCGCCGGCCACACGGACTCCCAAGGTTCGGAATCCTACAATCAGGACCTTTCCAGACGCCGCGCCGAGTCCGTGGGCGCATACCTGGTCTCGACCGGCATTGACGCTGGCCGCATCAACAGCGTTGGTCTCGGAGAGAGCGTGCCTGTTTCGTCCAATGCAACAGCCGCCGGCCGGGCTATCAACCGGCGTGTTGAAGTCACCATTCTGGACTAGATTCCGAGAAGCGGAGCTGGCCGAACGCCTTCGGCCGGCCCCTTCAAATGTTGCCGCCAGATCAAGCCGACATCGGCCTGGTCTGGCGGAAAGCGTTTAGGCGATCTCAACCGATCCGGGTACGGCGTGCGCCCTGCAAGCCGCAACAAGAAACGGCGCCGCTGGCCGGGGGAAGCCAGGGCGCCGTCCTTTTGGGGCTCAAACATCCCGCGCCGATCCACCAGATGGCAGCCAGGCGAGATGCCGTCTCGGATTGATCACCGGCTTCGTCCGCACCCTTGAGTCAGGTGTTGAGGGCGCCGGGGGTCAACCAAAGAACTAGCTGAGCGCCCTTGTTGCCGCTTCAAGCTCACGCAGGGCTTCGGCGTCATTGCCGGATTTCTGCGCGGTTTCAGCCGATTGGTAGTGTTTGAGCGCTTCCGTCTTCTTGGTGCCTTCCGGCGCCTTGTCCCAAGCCGATTTCACGGTTTGCATCTTGCTGCTCACGCCGGTCGAAGCGTCGTGCGAAGCCGTGTTCGCCGTCGGCAAAACGGCCTGTTCGCGGTTGCCGGTCTTGTTCATGTTGTCGTTAGCCATGATTTGTCTCCAATTCCTGTGCCCGGTCGCCGAGGACGGCGTCGTTTGCACAATGAGGTTCGCGATCGGTCGCCAACCCATCCCGAGAATAGCCCGCGCCCATCGCGGGCCATTGATCCACATCGGTTTCAGTCCGATTGGTAATCCGCAGAACATACCGGGCCTGCAGAGCTGACTGCAGGGCCGAGGGATCACCTGCGCCGGACCGAGTTACCGCCATCGATGATCTTGTTGATCAGGGCGGCGACTCCATCGTGAAACATCCGCCTGCCATCCTCACCCGGATCATTGGCATGCGCCGCCGCCGCATCCGCAAGAATACCGATGATTTCGCGCTCAGGCAGTATATTCCGATCATTGAGCGCCAGCAGGAGAGACTCGCATATTGCGAGCGCTGCTGCGGCTGTAACCTCTGGCTCTGGTGGCAACGCGTTCGGCGTGGATCGGGTAGGCCCTCGAGTGGACATGTGTGGATTTCTCTCTTCTGGCGTCCAAGGGCAATCCTGCCCGAAGGAACAACATGCGCGATTGTGGCAGATCGGTTCAAAACCGGGCTGATCCACGGCAGGATTGCCGGGAAGTTGCCGGTTAATCCGAGAGCGTGAGAAGCCGTTCCCGCCGGGCACGGCGGCAAAGGTATGACATGCTCCCCGCGCCCAGCGCTCTGGCCCGAAAACTCTGCAGCTTCGTCGCACTTTCGGAAGACGAACTTGAGGTTCTTGCAGGTTTGCACCGGCGGCGGCGGAGTTTTGCGGCAGGTCGCGATCTCACCCTCGAAGGGCAGCCCAATCAGGCCGCCTACATCCTCGCCGAAGGCTGGGTTTGTTCTTACAAACTGCTGAGCGACGGCACGCGGCAGATCGTCGATGTCCAGATCCCGGGCGATTTTCTCGGATTGCGTTCGGTGCTGCTGCGCACGGCGGACCACAATATCGAACCGGTGACGGCCATCGAGGCTTCGGAAGTTCTGGAGAGTGATCTGTTGCACGCATTCGCGACCACCCCGCGCCTTGCGACGGCCGTGCTGTGGGCGGCGTCGCGCGACGAGGCGATGGTGGTCGAACATCTGGTCGGAATTGGCCGGCGCGATGCATTGGGGCGAACTGCGCATTTCCTGCTCGAACTCAGCGCGCGATTGATTCTGGTTGGACGTGGAACGCGCGAGGGCTTTGCCTGTCCACTGACGCAATATCATCTGGGCGACGCGTTGGGGCTGAGCGCCGTGCACGTGAACCGCGTGCTTCGCGAACTTCGTGAGAGAGGTCTGCTGACATTTCAAAGGGGGCAAGTCTCGATTCAGGACTTTCGAGGCCTTGTCGAACTTGCCGAGTTTGACAGCGCTTATCTGGATCACCAGGGGCCATTGCTGCGCTAGGCGCCGGGCGCATCCGCCTTCAGATGACGGACGAGCTTCTTGTTGACGAACTGCTGGATACCCAGTTCGCCAAGCTCGCGGCCATAGCCTGACGCCTTGATGCCGCCAAACGGAAGTTCAGCATCCACCCAATCCAGGTTGTTCACGAACATCATGCCGGTATCGACGGCGCTCGCGATGCGCTTGCCCCGCGCAAGGTCAGCCGTGAAGACCGAACCGGCAAGGCCGAAATCACTGTCGTTTGCGAGCGCTATCGCCGCTGCTTCATCCTTGACCCGGAAGATCATTGCAACCGGCCCAAAAAATTCCTCGCGAAACGCCGGATTGTCCGGCTTCACATCGGTCAGGATCGTGGGCTGCATGTAGCAGCCAGGGCGATCAAGACGCTTGCCGCCGAGGAGGAGCCTGGCACCGTGCGCTACGGCCACGTCCACCTGCTGCAGCAGATCCAGCAACGCTTGTTCGGTCGATAACGGACCCAGCGTGGTGCTCGCATCGAGCGGATCACCCGCCTCCAACGCACCGAGCGCTGCCTGGAACCCCGTCGTAAACCGATCCGCAACCGCCTCGACAATGATGAAACGTTTCGCTGCGCAGCAGGTCTGCCCGGCATTGTACAGCCGGCCCCACACAGCCCATTTGAGGGCATGTTCCATGTCAGCATCTTCCAGAACGATAAACGCATCGGCACCGCCCAGTTCCATCAATGACGGTTTCAGGGCTTCGCCTGCCTGTGCCGCGATCGCCCGGCCTGCGGCAACACTGCCTGTCAATGCCAAGCCTTTGATGCGGGAATCACGGATGATCCGGCTCGATTGTTCATGCGAAATTCGCAAGTTTGTGTAGAGACCGGCCGGCGCGCCGGCGTCGATCATGACTTGCTCGAACGCGGCGGCACATTGCGGAACGCATCCGGCATGTTTCACCAGAAGCACATTGCCTGCCATCAGGTGGGGTCCGGCTACACGGGCCAACTGAAAGTAAGGAAAGTTCCAGGGTTCGATGCAGAATATTGCGCCGAGTGGGCTGCACTCCATGTGGCCTTCGCCTTGTTCCGGATGCAGTTGGGTATCCGCAAGGAAGCGTTCCGCATTCTTCGCATAGTAGGCCATGATCCTGCTGGAATAGGCGACCTCACCTCGCGCTTCATTGATACGCTTGCCCATTTCGGTCGTCAGAGTGCGCGCGAGTTCTTCGTTCCGCTCCGTCAGCAAGCCGCCTGCCCGTTCAATGATCGCGGCGCGCTCGGAATAGGTTTTGCCTTTCCAATGCGCAAAGCAAACGGCGGCTTGGGCAAGTTTCGCCTCCAGCTGTGCGTCATTCAGTTCATCGAACGTCTTGAGGCGTTCTCCAGTAGACGGATTGATACTCTGATAGGCCATGATCGTCTCCTTTGGACCGCGGGTCTTTCCCGTCCGTTTCCTGACGAACTCCCCAAAACATGCGCGCTTCGCGGTCATCCGGAACTGATCCACATCGGTCTGCCCGGAATACAGCGCGCCGGCCTGATTTCGATCAGCCCCATCCAACCGGAAGCCGCACATACTGTCGCACCCGGAGCCGGAATTCTCCGAGACTAGGATAGCGTTGCACACCGAGCCAAAGATCGGCTCGATCCAAAGACATCACGAGATTCCTGAACCAGACGTTTCAGACTGAAAGGCGCAAGCAATCTGATGATGTACAATTATGTCATGGGTGCCGCGTTGGAGTTTCGCTGGGTTTGGGCTATCGTGTTGCTCATCCTGTCCGGCCTGGCGGTCGCAGCACTGATCCGATTTTTCCGAAAATGATGCAAAGGCGCTGTCATGACCTACACGTTTGATCGCCTTGTCACCGGCGCCGGGTTTGACGAAGTCGAGGACCGCACGCGACAAGCCCTCGCGGACAGCGGATTCGGAATCCTGACCGAAATCGACGTGCGCGACACCATGAAGAAGAAGCTGGGCGTCGATATGCCTGACTACAAGATCCTCGGAGCCTGCAACCCTGCAATGGCGCACCGCGCGATCGAGCTTGAACCCCGCGCCGGGGCAATGCTCCCGTGCAACGTCATCCTGCGGGCTGTCTCTGGCGGCATTGAGGTCAGCGCCATCGATCCGGTGGCTTCGATGCAGGCGATCGACAATCCCGCCCTGCATGCCGTGGCCAGCCAAGTCCGCGATCTGCTTGCCGCAGCGGTCGCCCGGATCTGAGGCAGAACACCTGAGCGGCCCAATCTTCCCGCAGACAGTCCATTTAGATCCCGGTACGGATCGGCGCTGATTGCTCCATGCGGCCCCGCAAAGAAAAATTGCTCGGAAGCACTGATCCTGATCAGTTCAAAACCCCTTCCGGCAAGCCAATGTGAGTGCGAAGAGACCTGCCAACGAGGTTCAGGAGCCCGCCCCAGATGCTCGATCCCAGCACCTATCTTGAAGCCGGAAATCTCGTTGAACGCATGCGCGCGGTAAAGTCGGCATGTGAAAGCGCACCTGCAAGCGCGAAAAAATCGGTCTCACTGCGGCGTTACCTTTCCGCAGAGCGCGCGCAGACCTGCGGCGACGAAACAGAATGCATCCGCCGTCTGGATGCAGCGATACAGGCACTCATTTAGTCTCTACAGGATGTAGCTGCGCACCTCTCCCTCCAGGCGCGATGAGCAGCGACGGCCTCTAGAGACATTCCGGATGGTGTACCCCACACACTGCATTGCCCGGGAATTGAGTGTTCACTGGGCGACAGTCCCGGCGTATCCCGCCGCGGCTGTCGCTTTTTTGATATGGCCAACCATCGCCAGAACTGTGGCTCAGCCGGCGGCCGCCCGGCGCTTCGCCGGCAGCGCGGCGCCAACGCCGGTCAGGGGCGCGACAGACTGACAGAACGCACTTTGGCGATTGCAGGTGGGCGGATCTAACCGCCACCCGCAATCGCCATCGTACATGCCCCAGCTGGTCAAGCCGTCAGGCTATTTGACTTTCGTGATCTTCGTGCCTTCGATGCTCACGCTGGCCATCAACCCCTTTTGGTCGAAGATAAACGCGTACGCATCATCCTGCAGCGTCGAGGACGAGATGTTTTCGGCAACCCCTTCATCCACGATGACGACGGTCGGTCCTACGCCAATTTCCCAGCCGTCGGACGCCGCGACGTAGTCTTCAGCCTCCGCGGTCATCAGGAAGACGGCATATCCATAAGATTGAGCGCCGGCCTGCAGGCCCCAGGAGCCCGTGAAAGTATTGTAGTAGTCGACAACGCTTGAACCGCGCCGCATTTCACCTTCACCGTAGGCACCACCGAAAACCAGTCCGGCCTTGACGATCGACGGAAAGATCAGCACCGCGCGCGACTTGGCGGAAATGGCGCGGGCAGCCGCATTGTTGGCCGTTAGCGAGTCGAGCGCCGCAACGCTCATTGCGTCAATGTTCTGCGGTGTTTCGAGGGGTGCAGGCGAGGTCGTGCAAGCTGTTGCGAAGGTGGCAGCGCCGATGAAGGCCGCAACGAAGGTATGACGGAATGGGTTCATTCTAGGCTCCTGTGCGGCGCACCGCGTGTTCGATATTCTTCTTAGCGGAGCGGCATGGGCGTCCGGCAGTATCGGATTGTACCTAATTGCAAATCACTGTCCGGCGGCAGAAATAATCCGCAGCGCTCGGCAACACGTGCTAGTAGCGAACACGTTGCAATCGCAGCAAAGGCGGAAACCATGCCTGAGCCGGCCCCAAATCCAAAGCCAATCCGCCTTCGCAAGGAGAACGCGACGATTCCGGTGGTCGGTATCGGCGCCTCTGCAGGTGGACTCGACGCATTCATTCGCTTGATTGAATCCGTACCCGAACATACAGGCATGGCGTTTGTGCTGATCCAGCACCTATCGCCCAACCATGAAAGCATGATGGCCCGGTTGCTCGGGGCACATACGCACATGACCGTGCGTCAAATTGATCACGGAATGAATCTGGAACGTGACTGCGTCTACGTGAATGCCCCAGGGCAAAATGTATCGTTGTCCGGAGACGCGCTGCTCATCAGCGATCTTCCCGCAGGGCCGCAAGCCCATTTGCCGTTCGACTTCTTTCTCACAACGCTCGCCCTCGAGCGCAATGGACACGCCATGTGCGTCATCCTGTCTGGAACAGGGAAAGACGGGAGCATCGGATTGAAGTCGGTCAAACGCGTCGGTGGCTTCGTGATTGCTCAGGACCCGGACGACGCCGAGTTTGACGGTATGCCCAAAAGCGCCATCCAGACCAGAGACGTGGACGCCGTGCTCCCGGCCGGGAAAATTCCGGCCGCGTTGGTGAATTGGAACGAATTGCCCATCGATCCGAGTTCGGGACTACACACACCGCAGGACGAATCGCCGCCAGCATGGCTCAGTCAGATCATCTTCATCCTGCGCGAACAAACCGGGTCGGATTTCAGCCTTTACAAGCCCGGCACGCTGGTGCGGCGCATCACGCGAAGGATGTCCTTGTTGCCCGAGAACGATACTCAAGCTTCCGACTACGTGAAACTGTTGCGCCAGAACCCGCAGGAATGCGAAGCGCTGGCCGCAGATCTGTTGATCAATGTCACGCAGTTCTTCCGCGATCCCGAAGTCTTCGAGTTTCTTGAACGCGAAGTCATCCCGAACCTGGTTCGCAAGCACAACGCCGACAGCCCCATACGTGTCTGGGTCGCCGGCTGCAGCTCAGGCGAGGAAGTGTGGTCTCTCGCGATGCTGCTGTACGAGGCCATTGAGGCCGACGGCCGCAACATCCGGCTGCAGATTCTCGCGTCAGACGTCGATGCTGATGCGATCACGACCGCGCGCGCAGGCATTTACCCTCATTCTATCGCCGCCGACATCACAGAGGCGCGCCTTGAGCGATTTTTTGCGCCCGACGATCGCGGCTACAAGATACGGGACAGTCTGAGAGCTCAAACCGTCTTTACCCGGCAGAACCTGATCAGCGATCCGCCGTTCGCGCGGCTGGATCTGATCTCCTGCCGGAATGTCATGATCTATCTTGGCCAGGAGGCCCAGTCGAAGATCATTTCGTACTTCCAGTTTTCGCTGGTTCCCGGCGGCATTCTGCTTCTTGGCGCCTCCGAAACGGGCGGCGACGTCAGCGGACGCTTCGAAGTCGTCTCGAAGCCCGCAAGGGTTTACCGGCGGGTAGGCAAACGCACCGCCGCCGACGCCGCGAATTCCGGAACCGGCGAAGACACCGGATCACCTCCGTTCGTGCTTGAGCTCGACCCGCCACCTGATGCGCGGTATGCGGACGTCTCCCGCCGCGCGGTCGCGCAGTTTTTCACGCCAGCCTCCGTCCTTGTCAGCCGCCCCGGCGCGTGCCTTCATTTTATGGGCTCCGTCGAACAGTACCTCGTTGTCGCGCCCGGATCCGCGTCGTTGGACATCCTCCCAATGGTGCCCCTGTCACATCGCGCCGCGCTGCGCGAAGCCATTGCGACGGCCGGCCCCGAACAGCCGCTGACGAAGCTCGCCGGACTGAAGCCACTCGACAACGGATCGTCGAAGCGTTTCGTCACCGAAGTCCGCTTCCTCCCGGAGGAATCCGAGGAACTCATCCTGATCACGTTTCAAGCCAGCCCGGACGTGGATCCAGCCGATGGCTTGCGCCCACTCGCCCCTGCGGAGTTCAACGACCTTGAACGAACCGAGATTGAAGGCTTGAGGCGCGAAATCGAACACACGAGCCGTCTGTTGGAGCGGGCGCTGGAAATCGAACGCAAGACACGGCGGGAAACCTTGCGTCTCAATGAAGAGTATCAGGCCACAAACGAAGAACTCGTTACCTCGAAGGAAGAGCTCCAAGCCCTGAACGAGGAGCTGATGGTGATGAACAGCCAGCTTCAGGAATCCCTTGAAACCCAACGCACGACCTCGAACGACCTGACCAACGTTCTGTTCAGCACCAACGTCGCAACGATCTTCCTGGATTCAAATCTCTGCATTCGCTTCTTCACACCCGCTACGCGATCCGTGTTCGGGATCATTGCAGCCGATCTCGGCCGACCGCTGGAAGACTTGCAGTCCCGCGCGCCCGACAAATACCTGCTGGACGACGCCCGCGAAGTGCTTCAGTCGCAAGGCAGTCTAGACCGTGAAATCACGACGCCCGACGGCATCTGGTTCCAGCGCCGGATGCTGCCTTACAAGACACAGGCCAACGAAATCGAAGGCCTGGTCATTACCTACGTCAATGTGCAGGAACAGCACCGCGCGACCGAAAACCTCGAAGGCGCCATCCGGCAGGCGGAACAAGCGGTCATTGCAAAAACCCGGTTCCTCGCGTCAGCCAGCCATGATCTGCGCCAGCCGTTGCAAACCCTGACCTTCGTGCACAACCTCCTCGCACGCGACACAACGGGCGCCGACACCCAGCACTTGCTCAAACAGATGGACCAAGCTGTCAGCGCGATGTCCGGCATGTTGAGCACATTGCTGGACATCAACAAGATCGAAGCCGGCGTAATTTCCTACCAGCTAGAAGACATCCCGGTCTCCGAAGTCATATCCAATCTTTATGCGGAGTTCCGCTACCACGCTCAGGCCAAATCCCTGGAGCTCCGGATGGCGCCATCCAGTGCCTTGATCCGCACCGATCGCCGCCTGCTGGAACAAATGCTGCGGAACCTGCTCAGCAATGCCATTCGTTACACAGATGCGGGCGGCATTCTCATCGGCGTTCGCCGTAGAAATGGCCGTCTGCGGATCGAGATCTGGGATACCGGGATCGGCATACGTGGCACCGACCTGACAAACGTCTTCAGTGAGTACCACAAGGTTGACCGCATGGGCCGGACAGCAACCGAAGGGCTGGGCCTTGGCCTTTCGATTGTTCAGAGGCTTGCGGACTTGCTGGGGCATCAGATTCATGTGCGATCTGCCCCGGGCAAAGGCTCTGTCTTCTCCATCGAGGTCGGCCCGGCCGATCCCGTGCGACTGCCGGCAGGCGCCGCACGCCCGGCCCCGGCCAAGTTGCCGCGGGCGAGCCTGCCCGCAAAAGCAACGAGTATTCTCGTCGTCGAAGACGAAGCAGACCTGCGGATGCTGCTCGAGCTCATGCTGAGACAATCGGGGTATGACGTAACGCCCGCAGCATCGTTTGAACAGGCGATCGAACTGACAGACCAGAACACCCGTGCGCCGGATCTGCTCATTGCCGACTACAACCTTCCGAATGGGCATGACGGACTTGAGCTCACACGGCTGCTTCGGCAGAAGGGCAACGCTTCATTGCCCGCGATCATTCTCACCGGCGATATCTCGTCCGCCACCGAACGGCTGATTGCCCGTGAGAAGATCACCCAATTGAACAAGCCCGCCAGCCGCGACGAGCTGGAAGCCGCGATCCAGAACGTGCTCGGGAAAACGGCGGACGCTCTGCCACCGCCGGCTCCTGCCCGGACCGACCGGCACGTTGCCGCCCAGGTGATCATCGTCGACGACGACAGCAACTTTTGTGAAAACCTGATGCAATTGCTGGAAGCGGACGGGTTGCGCACATCCTCCTTCGCGTCAGGCGAATCGTTCCTGGCAGACCTTGGCGCACTCGCCACAACCAATCAGCCGGTCTGTGTGCTGATTGATGCCTATCTGGGCGGCATCAGCGGGTTCGATGTTCTCGACGTCATGCAGCAGACGGCGTCGGCGATGACGGCCATCATGATCACCGGGAACAGCGATATTCGCATGTCGGTTCAGGCCATGAAGACCGGCGCGCTCGATTTCATCGAGAAGCCCATCGATCTGGCCACTCTGCGGGCCTCGATCGATCTCGCGCTGGAAGCCGGGCGCGACGCCGCATCGGTCGTGACGCGCAAGGTCGATGCCGCAAAGCGCCTGTCGAAGCTGACCGTGCGGGAGCGCGAAGTCCTTGACCGAATACTCAGCGGCCAGCCTAACAAGAATGTTGCTGCGGATCTGGGAATCAGCCAACGGACGGTGGAAAGTCACCGGGCCTCCGTGATGGCGAAATCGGGCTGCAAGACACTTCCGGAACTGGTGCGTCTGGCCGTCAGGGCTTCATGAGCACGACCGCGCGTGCGCAAATCCGCCATGCCGGAGCGCTGCACTCCGTGAGCGGATTTGTGCGGCCGCTTGCGACTCCAGGATCGGGATCGACAGCTCCGTCAGCATCCGGAATGGTCCGCACCGCGTGGAGCGGACGGCGGACGGCGCGCTCATCGCAAGGGGCGACAGGTTCCGGATCGCGATGAAATCCCGCAACCGGCCGGTCTCCGCAGCGACGCGCTCAGAGGACGCGACGCCCGCAAACCAGATTGTCGCCAGCCGCAACCGGGCAGTCTTCTGAAGATGAACGCGGGGATCGGTCGGCTCCGGGAGATCACCCAGGAAGGGGCCGGTGGCGATCTCTAAGCGGATTGATTTCCGGGCCGGCCGATGCACGGAAGCCGCCTTTTCGGTCAGCTGCCAGTCGTCATCGGAGGTTTGCTCGACCGGCGCATGGAGCATTACCGGGCGGTGCGCCGCATTGCAGCCAGGCAAGTATTCGATCAGGATCAGGTAGCAGTTTGCTTCCGTCCCTGGCTCGTCCCCGGGAACGTCAATATCGACGGCGAGATGCGCCGGACAGTCCTTCAGCGCCAAGCGTCCGTGCCGGTAGAGGGTTCTCGCGCCACCATATTGCATAATCACATAACCCCTCGACGGTGTTCAGGTTCCACCTTTTTCATCCGGCGACCGATCCATATCATCCAGAATTTTCGCGAGGTATGGGCTGAAGGTTGCCGGCAACATAACAGAGGCGATGCCGGCCAGAAGCGCGAACGCCAGCGCCGCGAGCGGCGTATCTGGCGCCATGCCTTGCGCGATCCGCGTCGCGCGCGACATCAGGTCGTCCGTCTTTCTGGCGCTGGCAGCAGCGACTTTCGCAGCGTCACTTGATCGCGTGTTCGCTGCATTCTTCAGCCGGAAGACCAGCAGCGCGATCAGGATCAATCCGCCGCCAACAATCGCGGCAGCTACGGGCGGCGCGACCGCATGAGCGAGCCATCCGGTCAACGCAATGCTCAACCAGACCAGGCCAAGCATTGCGACGGCCGCCAGAACGAGCGTCGTGACAACGCGACCTAGCGCCGTTTCAGACTTTCGTATCGCAAAGTCGAGCGCGCTCAACGGCGGCCCGAAAGCATGAGGCCGAGAATGATACCAAGTCCGGCGGCAATGCCGACGGTGAGGTTGGGACGTTCCTGAATGGACTCGCGGATGAGACCGATAACCTTCGACGATTCGTTCTCGACAACGTGCGTGAGCTGACGAACGCCGTCTTTGGTGTCGGATTGCACCGCTTCGGCAAGCGCATTCAGATCGCTGGCCGTCTTGCGGACGGCAACGCCCGTATCATGAAATGTCTCGGCAGCAACTGCAGCCGCTTGCTTGCTGGTCTTGCTGAAAGAGTTGGTGATTGCTTCATCGGCCATGATTGTGCTCCGGGAGGTTAAGGTGCCAGCGGCAAAGGGCGCGCCGAACATCTTCCTGCTAACATTGGCCTTTGGACGCCGGCAGGCTCGGATTCTACCACCTGACCGGAGTTTCCGGCTGCACCGCACCGGCTGATGCTGCGGCGTTGGAGCCTGGCGCGCACGTCAGGAGCGCCCAGCGCCTGTCCCTCCAGAATGCGCAGCTCTCGGACTCGTCCCCTGCCCTTATCTGGCGGGAATGTCCCCTAGGCGGCCAAGCAGCTTGCGCCGGTCCGAGACCATGTCCTCGAGCGTCACCTTATCCAGCTCCGCCAGAAACGCGCGAAGACCCGTGCGGAAAACCGCACTCAGTTTGCACACGCCGATGAGCGGACACGTATTCGTATCGACATTGAAACACTCGACGAGGTCAAGGTCGCCTTCCGTGTGGCGCACCACAGCGCCAATCACGATCTTGCCAGGCGGCATTGCGAGCCGCACCCCTCCGGTCCGGCCTCGCAGGTTCTCCAGATAACCGAGTTGGCCAAGCTGGCGTGCCGCCTTCATCAGGTGGGCTTTTGAAATGCCATGGGCTTCTGCCACGTCTTCCATCCGGACAATACGGTCCGGGTGCAAGGCACAGAACATCAGGGTGCGGAGCGCATAGTTTGTATAAGCCGTAAGCCGAATGACAATTCCCCTTCCAGACGGGCTCCCTGCGACGAAAAGCCATTTCGGAACAACTTGCGTTTCAGAGCGCTTTCGTTAACAGCTATTTCAAGTATCGCTTTTTTGGCGATCGGTCAATTCAAGGCGGCGTCTGGCGTCCGCCAGAGTGCATTATGGTCTCTTTGCAACGCAAGGCCGGCCACCCTGCGCGAGCTCGTGGTTTGATGAAAGGTCCGCTCATGCCCCCCCGAAGCTCCCTTGGTGCCGCACTGGCAGTCATGATGGTATCTGCCTGCGCCAGCCCGGTACCCACAGATCGGTTGGCAGAAGCCGGGCCGATCTCTCAGCCCGATTCCGTCAACCTCCTTACGCTGATCACCAGCCCGGATCCCGAAACACAGTTCATGGCGCTGACATTGACGCGCAGCGCAAAGGCGGCAGGCGCCTCGCCGCGCATCCTGCTGTGCAGCGCGGGCGGTGACCTGGCGCTCGGTAATCCGCCCGCTCCGGCAACCACGCCGCTCAAGCCCTCCGGACTGACTCCGCAAGATCTGCTCAAGACCCTGATCGCCGACGGCATCCAGTCCGATATCTGCGCGATCTACCTGCCCAACCGCCCGATCGGGCCAGACGCCTTGATCGAAGGGGTCGGCGTCGCCAAGCCAAATGATATCGGACGCCTGCTCGCGAACCCCGGCCTTCGCCTCTTCAGTTTCTAAGTCTGTCCAGAACTGGTTCTCGCTCGATGCGCACCCCTCGCCTGACCCTGCCCGCCTTCTTCGCCGGCGCCCTCCTTGGTTTCGGCGCCGCTTGGCTCGCCCTGCCCTATGCCGCGTCGTCTCAATCCCCGCCTGCGGCAGATCCAACAGCAGACGCCGCGCTCGCAGCACCAAACCGCGACACCCGCATCATGTTTGCCGTAACCGGCGACGAGCGCATCCACATCCAGACACAGATGCTCGCATACCTGACGGACTTGCAAACCCTGAACATGGCGGTCGCCGACGAAGACCGGAGCCTGATCCGGGAGGTCGCTGAAGCCCAGGCAAACCGGAGAGACCCGGCCGGCATCGGCCGAAAGCTGCGAGCGAAGGCGCCCGACGGGTTTCGTCAGATCAACCAGTCCCTCCGAAGTGACTTCAGCGCGCTGGCCGAGGCATCGGATACAGCTTCGATCGGCGAGCTGCAGGAACGGCTGGCTTTCGTCATGGCAAAATGTGTCGCGTGTCACGGCACCTACACCGTCACCGCCGCGCCCGCCGACTGATCCGCTTGATCCATTGGCAATCTGAATACCGCGCGATGAAGGTTTCAATTCGTTAAGCGGTATTTTCTATGCCACTTTTATAATGTGCTGGTCAGACCGGCGCAGCCTGCCCACCCCCACGCCTCCCGGCGACGAAATCCAAGGAAACGATCATGTCTCTCCACATCGGCGATATCGCCCCCGACTTCAGCATTGAAACAACCAAGGGTCCCATCCGGTTTCACGACTGGGCCGCGGACAGCTGGGTCTTCTTCTTCAGCCACCCCGCTGACTTCACACCCGTTTGCACCACCGAGATGGGCCGGACCGCTCAGCTTTCAGCCGATTTCGCTGCCCGCAACGTGAAGCCGCTCGGCCTGTCGACGGACACGGTCGCAGAGCACATGAAATGGATCGAGGACGTCAACGATACCCAGCATACGGATCTTCAGTTTCCGATCATTGCCGATGATGGCCTCGTTGTCGCGCGCGCCTATGACATGATCCATCCCGAGCAGAGCGAAACAGCTGCCGTCCGGTCGGTCTTCATCATTGATCCGAAGAAGAAGATCCGTCTGACAATGACCTATCCGATGAGCGTCGGACGCAATTTCACGGAAATCCTGCGTGTCATCGATGCGCTGCAGGCAAGCGATGCCAACCGCATCGCGACCCCGGCCGACTGGGTGCCCGGGGGCAAGGTGATCATTCCGCCCTCGATCGGCAATGAAGAAGCCAAAACCCTGTTTCCGCAAGGTTGGCAGGAATTGCGCCCCTACCTTCGCCTGACAGAACTCGCAAAAGCCTAGGCTCCGGAACGAACCGCGCCGGCTCTCCGTTTCAAAAGAGCCGGCGCGACCGAGCCCCACACCAAACCATCAACCGGGCGCGTTTTGCGCCGCATGGCGCAGCCCGACCTGCTCGCCATGCTCAGGCACATGGCAATTCCAGCCAAGCGTCTCTTCAATCCGTTGCCGCAGCACATCCGAAGCGGCGGGTTCGCCATGCACGATAAAGGTCTGCGCGGGCGGTCTTTGAAATCCGGATAGCCATCGCATGATTTCGTCGGCGTCAGCGTGCGCCGACAACATGCTGAGGTTCAGCACTTCGGCCCGGACAGGATGCCAGGCGCCGTGGATCTTCACTTCTTTCGCACCCGCCACCAGGTTCGCGCCACGCGTTCCACCCGCCTGATACCCGGCGAAGAGAATCGTATGGCGCGGATCCGGGGCGTAGCGTTTGAGATAGTTGAGCACCCGCCCGCCCGTCGCCATGCCGCTGGCCGACAGAACGATCTTTGGCGACGGGTCGGCGACGATCCGATCCGATTCCCAAACATCCGCCACCAATCGCGCAGCCGCACACATGTCCCGCCTTTCCTCCTGCGAAAGCCGGGTGCCTGAGTCTTTGCGGCACATCAGTTCGGTGGCCTCGATGGCCATCGGACTGTCGAGATAGAGCGGGACGGCAGGAATCCTCGACGCCTTGGACAATTGCGAAAGATGATGCAGCAGCAGCTGCGCACGTCCAACCGCGAAACTCGGAATGATGACAGAGCCACCTCGCGCGATCGTGCGATTGATGACCACTTCCAGAACATCTTCCGGATTGTCCGGTGCATGCACCGAATTTCCGTATGTCGATTCCAGAATGAGGTAGTCGGCCTCCTCGACCGAGGACGGCGGCGGAAACACAGGCGAGGTGTAGCGGCCGAGATCGCCGGAGAACACGATCCTCATCCCCTCGATCGACAGGTCGACAACCGACGCACCGGGAATGTGTCCGGCGGGCCGGAATGTCAGGCCGACACCGGGGATCGGCTCAAGGCATGTATTCATGGGGCTCGGCACGAGCAACTTGAGCGCCCGTTTCGCATCCTTCTCCGTAAACAGCGGCTCCGACGGATTGTGACGGCTGTATCCACCCTGGTTCGCATGCGCCGCATCAAACTCCTGGATGCGCGCAGCGTCCGGCAGCAGGATATGACAAAGGTCGTCCGTCAGCTCCGTGCACCAGACGGGCTTTCGGTAGCCTGCGCCGGCAAGCACCGGCAAGTATCCGGTATGATCCAGATGCGCGTGGGTCAGGATCACGCCGTCCAGATCCGCGATCCTGAACGGCAACGCTTTCCGGTTGCGCAAGCGCAGCTGCTTGTACCCCTGAAACAGGCCGCAATCGACCAGAAGCCGGGCACCGGATGTTTCAAGCAGGAATTTGGATCCCGTGACGGTTCCCGCTGCGCCGAGGAATGTGAGCTGAGCCATCTTGCCTTCCTGGCGGGTCTTGCGCGCCGTGTCGTCATCATCGTGCAGATTTCGGCCTGCCGCGTAAACACCCGGCGCTGCCGGATTGAAGGAGCTGCGGCGCAATACGGCCCCGACCTGTGCGGCATGGCGCTGGCGTGTGGCCTGTCAGTCTCCTAAACACCGTTGAAACAGTTCGATCCGGGACCCTTGCCCAGCATGCAGTCAGATTGGCCGCTCACCCGAGACCTCGTCCTCATCGGCGGCGGGCACACACATGCCCTGGTGCTGCGCAAGTGGGGCATGCTGCCTTTGCCGGGCGTGCGGGTCACTCTGATCAATCCCGGCCCGAGCGGCCCATACACGGGCATGCTGCCGGGTCATGTGGCCGGGCATTACACCCGCGCCGAACTCGACATTGATCTCGTGCGTCTCGCCCGCTTTGCAGGCGCGCGGATCGTGTTCGACAAGGCGTGCGGCCTCGACACCCAGTCCCGGCAGGTCCACCTCGAACAACGTCCGCCCCTGCGCTACGATCTGGTCTCCCTCGACATCGGCATCACCGCGCAATTGCCGGATGTTCCGGGTTTCGAGGCACATGCCCTGCCGGTCAAACCGCTGGGGCCGTTCGCAACCGGCTGGCAGGCGTTTCTTGAAGCGGCCGAGCTGCGCGCGTCCGGTGCGAGCTGCGTGGTCATTGGCGCCGGTGTCGCGGGGGTCGAACTTGCGCTCGCAATGGCCCACCGGATAAAGCGGGCCGGGCTAGCCAATGCTTCGGTCACGCTTCTTGAGGCTGGACCGGAGATCCTGAAGGATACCGGCGCGCGGACCCGCAAGATCCTGACGCGCGCCTTGTCCGCCTACGGCATAACCGTGCTGACCCAGACGCGCCCGGTTCGCATCGCCGCCGGCAAGATCGAGCTTGAAAGTGGCCAGTCCCTGCCGGCTGATTTCACGGTCTCTGCCGCCGGCGCCCGCCCTTATGCGTGGCTCACCGCAACCGGACTGGCGCTCACCGACGGCTTCGTGGATGTGGGGCCGGATCTGCGCTCGGTCAGCGACCCGAACGTATTCGCTGCAGGCGATTGCGCGCATCTCACCCACGCGCCGCGCCCGAAAGCCGGTGTGTATGCCGTGCGCGAAGCGCCGGTGCTGTTCGACAACCTGCAGGCAGCCTTGAGCGGGCAAAAGTTGCGACCGTATCATCCGCAGGCCGATTACCTGAAGCTGATTTCAACCGGCAGGAAATCTGCCGTCGGTCAGAAGCACGCCATCACCCTTTCCGGGTCATGGGTCTGGAACTGGAAGAACCGGATCGACCAGACGTTCATGGGCCGGCTGAACGCATTTCCGGCCATGAAGGCACCGGAAGCACCGTCCCCGCGCGCGCTTGATGATGGCGAAGGAAGCCATGACCAGCGGCTGTGCGGCGGGTGTGGCTCAAAGGTCGGCCGGCCGAGCCTGATGCTGGCTCTCGCCAACGCGGGTGCCAGCATGCGGTCTGACACGGTCAGCGGCATCGGGGGCGACGCAGCCGTCCTTCAAACCGGCGGGCGCCTTCAAGTCATCAGCACCGATCACCTGCGCGCCTTCATCGAAGACCCTTACCTCCTCGCACGCATCGCGGCCGTTCACGCCCTGGGCGATATCTGGTCGATGGGCGCTGCGCCTCAATCGGCGCTTTTATCCCTCGTCATTCCGCGAATGAGCGAGCCGATGCAGGCTGGCACGGTGTCCGAAGTGGTCGCGGCGGTGAGCCAGGTGCTGCGCGCCGCCGGAGCAGACCTCGTCGGCGGGCATACCAGCATGGGCCGGGAACTGACGGTCGGACTGACCGTAACGGGCTTGCTCGACGGGCCGGCGACGGGCTTCGCAGGCGCCCG
>JBGSOU010000095.1:0-4508 GCA_041739025.1 Hyphomonas sp. | reverse complement strand
CCATGTAAAGCGCGGTCACGAGGAGGATCAGCCAGACCGGCACGCGGGCCCTTTCGTCAGTTGCAGGATCATCGCCCGAAGCGGGCGGCGAAGGCAAGCCGGTCCCGCCTCAGACAAGCCTCCGGTACAACAAGAAGCCGGCGACCCGGTTGTGGCGGGCCGCCGGCCTTGTTCATGGCCGTATCCGGCGCAGATCGTTACTCCGCCGGCATCGGCGCCATGCCTGCGTCGGCGATGCCATGCGCTGTGCGGGTTCCCGGCACGCGGATATCCTCCACGAGATCCTGGATGTCCTGCGGCGGCGGCGCCGTGACCAGCGACACCGAGATACCGATGAGGGCCGAGATCCACATGAAGACAAATCCGATGCCCTCCGGCGACACGCCCAGGAGCCAGTGCGCGGGGTCCAGATCGACGAACTTGAAATAGTAGATGTACGAGAACGTCGTGATGAGACCAAACAGCATGCTGGCAATCGCGCCTTCCTTGTTCATCCGCTTCCAGAATATTCCGAGGAAGATGATGGGGAACAGCGAAGCCGCCGCGAGGCCGAAGGCAAACGCCACAACCTGCGCGACGAAGCCGAGCTGGGCGGAGAATATACCCAGCAGGCCCGAAGCGATGACGGCTGCCGCGGCCGCGCCGCGCGCAACACGAAGCTCGGTCTTGTCCGTCATGTTCTTGAACAGGGTTCGCCGGCAGAGATCGTGACTGACGGCGGAACTGATGACCATCAGCAGTCCGGCCGCTGTCGAGAGCGCCGCCGCAAGGCCGCCCGCCACGACGAGACCGATCACCCATCCCGGCAGGTTTGCGATCTGCGGATTGGCCAGCACGAAGATGTCGTTGTTGGGCGTCAGTTCGTTGGCGATGCCGTCCGGAGCGTTGGGGCCGCGGTACTGCATGATCCCGTCGCTGTTCTTGTCGTCGAAGCCGAGCAGGCCCGTCTTCTCCCATTCCTTGTACCAGGTCGGAACAGGCTTGCCGCCGGCCGCCGCGATCTCGGCGGACCGCGCCTCATAGTTCTCCGCATCGGTTATGTAGGTGGCGTCATTGACCGTATCGATGAAGTTCAACCGGGCAAAGGCGCCGACCGCCGGAGCAGTTGTGTACAGAAGCGCGATGAACACCAGTGCCCAACCGGCCGAGACGCGCGCGTTCTTGGCACTCGAGACGGTGAAGAAGCGGATGATCACGTGCGGCAGGCCGGCCGTGCCGAACATCAAGGCGCCGGTGATGGCGAAGATGTCGAGCATCGACTTGTTGGTGGAAGTGTATTCCGCGAAGCCGAGGTCGGTGACGACCTGATTGAGCTTCTGGATCATCGGAACATCCGTACCCGTTGCATTGGATATGAAACCAAGTTGCGGGATGGGGTTGCCGGTGATGATCAGGGACAGGAAGATCGCCGGGACCGTGTAGGCGAAGATCAGAACGACGTATTGGGCAACCTGGGTATAGGTCACGCCTTTCATGCCGCCGAAGGTCGCGTAGACAAAGACGATCGCCATGCCGATCAAGATGCCGACGTTGAAGTCGACCCCGAGGAAGCCTGAAAAGGCAACGCCGACGCCCTTCATCTGGCCGGCAATATAGGTGAAGGACACAAACAAGGCGCAGATCACGGCAACGATCCGGGCGAAGCTCGAATAGTACCGGTCACCGACGAAGTCCGGCACGGTGAATTTTCCGAACTCGCGCAGGAACGGCGCCAGCAGAAGCGCGAGAAGCACGTAGCCCCCGGTCCACCCCATCAGGTAGACCGAACCGCCATAGCCGAGGAACGCAAGCAAGCCGGCCATCGACAGGAACGAAGCGGCCGACATCCAGTCGGCCGCAGTCGCCATTCCGTTGATCACGGGATGCACGTCATGGCCGGCGACGTAGAAGTCATCGGTTGAGTTCGCACGGGCCCAGATGGCGATGCCGATATAGATGGCAAACGTGCCAAGAACGAAAAAGTAGGTCCAGAAGGTCTCGTCCATGACTTCAACCCTCCACGCCGAACTTGCGCTCGAGGCGGTTCATCGCGACGCAGTAGTAGAAGATCAACGCGACGAAAACGTAGATTGATCCGTTCTGGGCGAACCAGAAGCCGAGCGGCGCACCGCCAATTGAAAACTGGTCCAGGAAATCCCTGAACAGGATGCCGGCGCCATAAGAAACGGCGAACCAGATCGTGAGCAGGGCTATGGTGAGGCGCACCGTGGCCGACCAGTATCCCTTTCCGTCTATCTCTTTGAGTGGTCGAGACATTGCTTGTCCTCCCCTGACCTTTTTTGTGCGGGTCTTCCGCAGAATGAAGGTTGGATCAGACTCTCCGCGGCGAACAGATGGACTTTGGTCTATCTTCCGGACCGTCAGCGCTTGCGCGCGATCCGCCATTCAACAAGGCCGGACCGTATCAACCCGCCTGCGAGGAGCAGCCCGCCAGCAATGTAAGCCTCCTGCAGACCCCAGCCCGGTGTCAGCAGCGCGAGCGCGCCTTGATAGGCAAACAGCACACACATGAGGAGGCCGAGCGCGATCATGATGTGGTGTTTCATCAGAGGGGTTTCCGTCGATCAAACCCTGACGCTAGCACGCCCAGCATTTGAGAGACATCGGACTTTGGTATCAGGCCTGCTCCTGATTGACATCAGCGTGTCAGGATTTTCCCCCGCACCGCAACGCTCGCCTCTCTGGCCGTTTGAAATGCGGATGCGGCTCGGAAAGCCTGAGCAGCATGAGCTGCTCTCGCCGGCAGTGTTCCGGCGCCGGGACCGCGCAGCTCAAAACATCAGCGCATCCATCGCAATAAGAGCAGCCTGCGTTCGATTTTGGACGCCGAGCTTCCTGAAGATCATTTTCAAATGTAGCTTAACGGTCGGAGTTTGAATGCCGAGTTCGCGGGCGATTTCCTTGTCTGAGCGACCTGTACAAACCTGCTCGAGCACCTGTTGTTCCCGGTTCGTCAAAGCTCTCGCAAGCGGGCGCTGATCAACGTCCTTCGGCCCCAAAAGCGCCTCCGCAGGGAAAAAAGCTCCGCCCGTGATCATATACCGTATGGCACTTGCAAACGAAGCCGCCGGCATGGTCTTCGAGAGGAAGCCCGCTGCATTCAGGTTGGCGACTTCTTCGATAACGTGCCTGACTGCAAAGCCGGAAATCAATGCAACGCGAACACCTTCAGCCAGCGCCAGTTTCAAGCCGTCCAATCCGTTCATCCCTGGCATGCGATAGTCAAGCAAGACAAGATCAAACGGACCGTCTCGGCGCCAGGCGGCGGCAGCCTCTTGAAAGTCAGACACCGCAACGATATCCATCGATGCTTCGTGACGTAAGTATCCGGTCAGCGTATCTCGCAGAAGTTCATGGTCGTCTGCAAACAGAATTCTGCATCTAGTTTGATTGATCATGACACGTCGTATCCAGTACACTTGACGCCAAATGGATGAGTCGATCGGGCGCTATCTTCTTCCCTACGATCAGCTCAAAGAGTTTATCTGAACCGACCGATGTCCGACTTCGCCAATCCGGATATCCGGTCATGAGGATTATTGGAATGTCCCGGCGTAAGTTCTTTGCGCGCCGAGCCAGTTCCGCGCCGGTCATCGTCGGCATATCAAAGTCAGTAATTAGCAGATCCCACGCCTCAGGAGATTCTTGAATGGCCTCAAGCGCCACATCAGGATCGGATACAGCAGCAACTTCCGCGCCGGCCTTTTCAAAAAAAACTGTAAGCATATCCAGTACATCTTCATTGTCATCGACCAACAGAATTGTTCGATTTTCGAGTTTGGCTTCAGCCGTGAGCGTATCGACCTCTGCGATGCTGCTTGATCGCACGATCGACTTCGTTGGCCACATAATCTTGATGCTCGTTCCAGCGCCCGGCAATGAGTCAACGAAGATAGCTCCGGAATTTGCGTCTACGATACTGGACACGATTGCGAGCCCCAGTCCGCTACCGCCGTCACCTTTTGTTGTAAAATATGGCTGGAAGACCTGGTCGCGCAGGGAAGAATCCATACCCATGCCATTGTCCGACACCTCCAAGGCAACATAGTCCATCCCTCGAAAAAGCGACCCGACGACCGGCGCGCCCGTCATATCGACGGGAAGCGCAGCTCTTGCGGCAAGGACTATTTCAGGTCGTTCAAGGTCATCTGGCAGAGCATCTCGCGCGTTCACTCCTAGATTCAGGAGGATTTGAAGAACGTCGGTTGGATCTGCTTCCAGCTTCAGATCTGGATCCGGCAGCTTCAGAACAAGGCGTGTTCCTGACCGCAATCCGGCGCGCAGCAGATCTGCGGCTTCGGTAATACGCTCGGCGACATTCAGAAGCTGGCAATCTGGCACCCGCGTGCCCTGAGCGAGCAATCGATGGACTAGGGTCCGGACCCATAAACAGGATTCCTGACAAGGGCGGATCATGATTCACTGCCTCCGTTTCAGGAGGCAAGTGGCAATGTCTGATTTCTTTTGGTTTTCTGATGAGCAATGGGCGCGGATCGAGCCGCTTCTGC
>JBGSOU010000092.1:0-2412 GCA_041739025.1 Hyphomonas sp. | reverse complement strand
GGGAGGCGGCGGCGGCGCGCTGGTTTCTGATTTCGGCGCGGACGCGCAAGCGGCCAGGGTCAGGATGGCGGCGCCGGACAGAAACCGGGCGGTCAGATTGAGCGTGTTCATGTATGTCTCCCCTCCCTGCCTTGAGCAGGTAACAAAAGGTTAACAGTCCCGTTCCCGACAAGCGATCAAATAATTTAGGCCTCTTCCATACGGCGAATCCCGCAGTGGAGGCCGCCGGGTGAGCAAAGCTGATGCAAATCTTTACATACCGCACCTTTACGGCCCGGGTTTTGCACGGCAGAACGGGCCTTGCAGACTGCCCCTGCATCCCCAGATTTTCACCCGTGAGCAAACCTGCTCATTCAGAACACCGGAGACCGCCTCCCTTGTTGCTCACGATGCTGAAGGCCAAGCTTCATTCGGCCACCGTCACGCAGTGCGACCTGCACTATGAGGGGTCGGTCTCGATCGACCAGGACCTGCTCGATGCCTCGGGCATCCTGCCGCATGAAAAGGTCGACATCTGGAACGTCACGAACGGCGCCCGGATCTACACCTACGCGCTTGAAGCCCCGCGCGGTTCGCGCACCATCGGCGTCAACGGCGCGGCGGCGCGCCATTTTGCCGTGGGCGACAAGGTGATCATCGCGGCCTTTTGCGGTGTCGAGGCTGAACAGGCCCGCCAGCATGTTCCAACCGTTGTCCTGCTCGGCGACCATAACGAAATCAAACGTCCCGCGTGAACGTCGCGGGCCGGCGCCCGGCTCCAGGACGCGGCCTGCGCTCAGCCGATGAGGGCGAGGGCCTGGCGGAGTGAGATGTCAGGCGCGCCGCGCCCTAAAAAGCGCGCGGCTGACGGGACCTGAACTTTGCTTCGCATCAGCGCGGGCGCGTCAGCTATGACCCGAGCGATCAGGTCGCCGAGCAGGCCAGAAGGGCGAGGCGGCCAGCTCCTTGGAATCCGGCGAGCTGACCTATCTGCCGGTCTCCGGGTTGGACCGGGCCGGGGACTCGCAAAGGTCAGTTTCAATCGGCAGAAGCTTTGCCTGCGCGAGCATCCACGCGACGTGGCGGCGGCGAGCGTAGCGATAGCGGCTTGCGATGAACTCAGAGCAGCCGAGCTTCAAAAGACGCAGGTCCATCGGCGTCATCACCGGGACAGCCAGTGTCTGCGCGCGTGCCCAGGCGGCATAAGCATATCGTGCCGGGGCGGCGAGTTCGTCGGGTAGATCGAAAGCGCCTGCGAAATGATTCCAGGCAAGCACCTGCATCACAGAGTCGCCGGAAATGTCGAGGCCAAGTCCTTCGTCTAGTCTGAGCTTGCCAAACAGGCGGGCCGGAGCACCGACGGGATCTCGGTCCATCACTACCGCGACCATGATGGCGGCGAGATCGACTTCATCCTCGAAAACTGGAACCAGGAGATCGTCGCCATCGAAGTCAAGGCGGGCGCGACCGTCTGGCCGGGCGCGTTTGCGCCCATGCGCAAATTGGCGAGCGCTCTCGGTGACAAGTTTACCGCGGGTATCGTACTCTATGACGGGCGCCAGAGACTTCAGTACGCGGATAAGATTTGGGCGGCGCCGATCGCGTCGCTGGGGTCTTGAGGGGAAAGTTGTCGAGCGCTGATGCCTCGGTTGGTTGGACCGATTGCCCTCCGGGATCGTGTAGGTCTAACAGACGCTTTCGACCCTTGAGGTGTTTATGGTGCACCTGTCGGCCGAGGCGCCTCGGATAGAGGGTCGAGTCGTCCGGCAGGCGGTCACTTTGCGATTATTCAATACTGCATTCTTGAATATGTAACCTTCGTGACCCATAATATTCAAATAGTGCATCATGAAGGTTACATTATGCCGACTCCCACAACGCCCCCGAGCGCCGTCCGGCGCGCCCTGCGCAAGCTTGGGCAGGATATTCGGGACGCGCGCAAGCGCCGCAGTCTGCCGATGGAGATTGTCGCGCAACGTGCGTTCACAAGCCGAAAGACGCTGCAGCGCGTTGAGGCCGGCGACCATACCGTGAGCATCAGCATCTATGCCTCGGTGCTTCAGGCGCTGGGATTGCTTGAGGGCCTCGCAAACCTCGCAGATCCTGCGCGGGATGACATTGGTCTCTCCTTGTCCGCGGCCGAGCTTCCGCAGCGCGTTCGAAACCCCAAGCCATGAGCGAGATCGAAGTCCATATTTCGCTGGGCGAAGAGACCCACCGTGTCGGCAGGCTCTACCGGCAGGCGGCGCGCGAGCGCGAATCAGTGACGTTCCAATACCATGCGAGTTGGCTGGCGCATCCCGCGCGCTTCTCCCTCGAACCCAGTCTGGCGGTCGGCGCCGGCGCCTTTCATCCTGGCGCCGGGCGTGAAATGTTCGGCTCGATCGGCGACTCGGCCCCGGACACGTGGGGCCGACAGCTGATGCAACGCGC
>JBGSOU010000080.1:0-4708 GCA_041739025.1 Hyphomonas sp. | reverse complement strand
CGAAGTCGGTCAGGTCCAGCGTCCGGGCGAGGTCCGCCAGCGGCCCGGCCGCGTCCAGGGCCACGCCCTGTTTCAGCGCCGCCACGCCCACCGCGCGGTAAAGCCGCCCGGTGTCCATGTAGGGCAGCCCAAAATACCCCGACAGCCGCCGGGCAATGGTGCCCTTCCCGGAAGCCGTGGTGCCGTCGATTGCGATGATCATGGGGGCGGGGAGTGGGGCAGGGGATGGGCTGAGTCAAGTTCTTGAACCCCTCCCCGCCAAGGCGGCGAGGGGAGAAGGAGGTTAGCGCGGCGCCATCCGGATCCCGCCATCCAGACGGATGCACTGGGCGTTGAAATAGGAATTTGTCGCCAGCTGCAGCGCCAGCGAGGCATACTCTTCCGGTTTGCCGAGGCGTTTCGGGAAGGGCACCGAGGCGGCGAGGCTGTTGAGCACCTTGTCCGAGGCCCGCAGCATCAGCGGCGTGGCGAAGATTCCCGGCATGATCGAGTTCACCCGGATGCCGAGGTCCATCAGGTCACGCGCCATCGGCAGCACGAGGCCGTTGACGCCCGCCTTGCAAGATCCGTACACGACCTGTCCGATCTGGCCGTCCTGAGCGGCGACCGATGCGGTCAGCGTGATGCAGCCGCGCTCGCCGTCTTCCAGTTCCGGCAGGTAGGCCATGCCCTCGGCCGAGAGCGAGGCAATCCGGTAGGAGGCCACCAGCACGCCTTCGGCGCCGAAGGCATAGTCCGCCGTGGGCAGGCGCTTGTAGCGGGCGTTGTCCTTGTCCCAGCTCAGCGTCTTGCCGCCCTTGGCCGCCATTGCGCAGTGCACGGTGATGCGCTCCTGTCCATGCGCCTTGCGGGCCTTCTCGAAACCGGCGACGCAGCTTTCCTCGCTCATGATGTTGACGTTGCAGAAGATGCCGCCGATTTCCCGGGCGGTCGCTTCACCCGCCTCTTCATTGATGTCGAAGATGGCAACCTTGGCGCCAGCCTTGGCCAGCGCGCGGGCGGTCGCCTGGCCGAGGCCGGAAGCGCCGCCGGTCACGACGGCGGCAGTGTCCTTGGTGATGTCCATGATGTCTCTCCCTTTGGGTTGTTGTCAGTCAGCGGATGAGGTCAGGCAGGTTCGGCAACGAAGCCCTTCCAGGTTTTCATGTAGGTGAGGAAAGCCGGGCCGAGGCCTTCGGCCTTCAGGTGCGCTTCGGGCACGGGCAGGGCGATCGGCTGAAAGGCGGGATCGGCGGCAACCTTCGCCGGGAAGTCATGGTGCAGGATCGCCCCGCGCCCGATCACCACGAAGTCGAGGCCTGCATCCATCGCCCGCTGGCAGTCGGCGCCGGTCAGGATCTTGCCTGCCGCGCCCAGCCGGGTTCGTCCGCGAGGCAGGGCGCCGAACAGGTCCACCAGCGTCTGGCCGCCGGCGGCGGCCTCCATCGGGGCCTTGAAACTGTCCCAGAGCGACATGTCGAGATAGTCGATCCGGTCATCGGCCAGCAGCGCGCCCGCGAGCCCGAGGATCTCGGTGAGGTCCATTCCGAACCGCTCCGGCGAAAGACGCACGCCGAGGGAGAAGTCCTTGCCGCACGTCGCCCGCACGCCCTCGATACATTCGTACAGGAAGCGCGCGCGATTTTCGAAACTGCCGCCATATTCATCGTCACGCTGGTTCACGTCGGCGCTGAGGAACTGGCAGATCAGGTAGCCATGCGCGCCGTGCAGTTCGGCGCCGTGGAAACCTGCCTTTTCCGCGCGCTTCGCCCCGGCGATGAAGGCATCGCGCGAGGCTTTCACTTCATCAAGGCTCATCGCCCGCGCGGCGAACTCCGCGTTCGCTGACGGGCAGTGCGGCGCCTCGCCGATCAGTTCCTTGGGGCTGCGCATGCCGGCATGATGCAGCTGCACCACCGAATGCGTGCCCTCTGCGTTCAGCGCTGCGGCCAGCCGCGACAGGCCCGCGAGGTGCCTGTCATCAAAGATGCCGAGCTGGCCCGGAAAGCCCTGTCCCTTGGCCTGCACATGCGCGGCGCAGGTCATGGTGAGGCCAAAGCAGCCCGCCGCCCGGAGGGTCAGCCAGCGGAACTCGTCATCGCTGAGCGTGCCGTCCGCATGGCTCTGCAGGTTGGTGAGGGGCGCCAGCATGAAGCGGTTCTTCAGGGCGGGGCCGCGAGAGAGGGGGAGGGGGGAATGGAGCACGGTCATCTGCCCATGAAGGACCGTGCAGGCCGGTTCGTCAATTTCTGCCGCCGGGGCAGGTTTCGCCCCCGGTGCAGGCTGCGAAGACGGAGCGAGGGGGGTGATTCGCAAAGGCGGGCCTCGCCGCACCCTCCATGCTCCACGTGCCGCCCGACTGTGCGCGCCCGTCCGGCTTGGACCGAACAGTCCGTTGAGCGGAGCCCCTGGGTCCGGCATTCGGCAGGGCGGCCTGTAAACCTGCACGATTTTTTTCCGCAGCCCGAATATCCTATTCTACGCCCGTAAAACTGTTCCGCTTCAAATGCTTGAGGTTCGCAGCTCCGGCTGTTTCCGAGTGCCGGGCATTTGGTTTTTCCAGAAACGCCGGGCGTATCCTGCGGTCGCGAAAGGACCGTCCTTGTACGTGCGATCAGGAAAACGTCCTGAACGATCAGTGTGCGAATTATCCCGGCCGGAATTTCCTGTAACCTTTTTCAAAGGAGGGCGGAGCTACAACCAATACGGGTACGAACAGGGGAAGTCGCATGAACCGCATTGGTATTGCTAGCCAGGCCCGGCGCGGCTTCGGTCTGTTCCTCGCCGTCGCCCTGGTCGGCGCAGCCGTGAGCTTGTTTGCAACGCTCTACCTCGCGCACGCGGGCCTGAAACTGGGCCGCGATCTGGCGCCGTTGTCGGGGGCCACGCTGCAGGTTCGCCAGACCGTCGCCGAAGCCCACCTGTTGATCGAACGCATCATGGGCGGTGATAGCCACAAGGGCCCGGAGGATGTCGTGGCCCTTTTCGATCATACCGACCAGCTTCTGACGGCGGTTGTCGAGGGTGGGAAGGTCAACGGGACCGTCTACCGGCCAACCGGGTCCAAGGTGGTCCGGACGGAAATCAACGCTGCGCGCGAACAGCTGGCAGTGCTACGCCGTCAGGCCGATTTGCGGATCGACAGTCTCTCGCTGGACCAGACGGCCGGCTCGGGCGCTGACGAGGCCTTCGACACGCTGTTTGACGGCATCACCGAAAAACTTGAAAATCTCGCGGCACGGCCGGCCTTGGCCCAGTCCGGCGCCGTGCAGCGGTTGGTCGGCGAGGCGCTCTTTCAAACTACGCTCGGTCACCTGGTCGTCGAAGAATCGCTCGGCGGCGACGCGGGCGAGGACTTTGATGCCGCCCTTCAGTCGTTCGCGCTGGCCGGCGAAAAGCTGGTTCAGGCCCGGCGGCTGACCGGACTCGCCGAGTTCGGCGTGATCGCTGCTGATCTTGAAAAATTCTCGGCGGTCGCAGCCGAGCGGCGGGCAACCGCGCAATACGTCAACGAAGAGCGCGCCGGCGCCGATGAACGCTTTGACACCGCCTATACGGAATTTGTTGCCGTTGCCGGCCGGGCGGAAGGCAGCCTCAAGAAGCAGATTGCTTCGGGCTTGACCGGCCTGATCTGGGCCCGCGCCATCGCGATCGCGGCCGTGGCGGCTGTGTCGGTCCTGCTGGTCATGATGATGCTTGCCGGCTACCGGATCGTCGAGGCCCGCCTGGTCCGCCGGCTGCAGGATGTCACGGCCGGGATGGCGGCTCTGGGAGCGGGCAACCTTGACGCCCCGATCCCGAGCTGGTCCTCGGATGACGAACTGGGCGACCTGCGTGATGCGCTCGGCAGATTCCGCAAGGCGCAGGAAGAACACCGGGCCCTCGAGGCCGAGGCCCGCGCCGCATCCGAACGCGAAGCCGCCATGCGGACCGCAGAGGCCGAACGGGACCGTGCAGAGATGGCCGAAAAGGCACGCCGTGCTGAACTCGAGCGGCAAAAGGCTGAGGCCGAACGGCAGGAGGCAGAATCCCGTCGCGACGCCGAAGGCCGCGCCGCCGCTGAAATCGCACTGGTCGTCGAAGCCTGCGCGAAGGGCGATTTCTCGCGCCGTTTGCGGACGGACGACAAGGACGGCATTTTCGCCGAGCTTTGCGACGGCATGAACCGGATCGGCGTTGCGGCGAATGAAGGCCTCGGCGCCGTGCGCGCCGGGCTGTCGCATCTGGCCAAGGGCGATCTGGCCTACCGGATGCCGGTGCACTTTCATGGCGTCTTCGCCGAGATCGCGGCGAGCGTGAACTCGACGGCTGAAAGCCTCGGAAAGACCTTGTCGGAGATTTCCCAGTCGTCCGCCTCGGTCGATACGTCCTCGCGCGAGATTGCGAGCGCCACTGACGATCTGGCACGGCGGACCGAACGCAACGCCTCGATGCTCGAGAAAACGGCCACGGCGCTGGAAGAAATGTCGGCCTCGGTGCGCTCTGCCGCCGGGTCAGCGGAAACCGCCCATGCCGCTGTCGAGACCATCTCCGCCCGGGCCAGCGCCGGTCATGCCGTCGTCAGCCGCGCCGTGACGGCGATGGACGAGATCCGCGCGTCATCGGATGCCATCGGGCGGATCCTCCAGGTCATCGACGAAATTGCATTCCAGACCAACCTTCTGGCGTTGAATGCCGGCGTCGAGGCAGCGCGGGCCGGTGATGCGGGACGCGGCTTCGCCGTCGTCGC
>JBGSOU010000052.1:0-19476 GCA_041739025.1 Hyphomonas sp. | reverse complement strand
CCGGACCTGCTGGTCGGGGCGGGCACGGTGCTGACCGGCCGTGACGCGGACGCAGCGCTGAAGGCGGGGGCGGAATTTCTGGTTTCGCCCGGCATGTCGCCCGGCCTGCGCGATGCCCTGAAAGGCCGCGAAAGCGTTATGATTCCGGGCATTTCCACCGCCAGTGAAGCGATGACGCGCCACGAGGAAGGATTCGAACGGTTGAAACTGTTCCCCGCCTCGATCGCCGGCGGCGTGCCGGCGCTGAAGGCGCTGGCCGGGCCGTTGCCGCACCTGAAGTTCATGCCGACGGGCGGCATCAGCGAGGATGAGGTGAAGACCTATCTTAACCTTCCCAACGTGTTTGCGCTCGGCGGATCATGGATTGCGAGCCAGGCCGACATTGCCGCCGGCAACTGGGCGCGGATCGAGGACATCGCGAAACGGCTTCTGGCGCTGGCATAACCGATGCAGCAACCTCGCCGAGCGATGCCGGATATCCCGATCCGGCACGGCGCATGCGCACGGGGATGGAGACAAGCGTGAAAGCAGTGATTTTTGCAGGCGGTTTTGGAACGCGCCTGAGCGAAGAGACGACCCTTCGGCCGAAGCCGATGGTGGAAGTGGGCGGCCGTCCGATCCTGCACCACATCATGGAAATGTATGCCGCCCACGGCATCACCGAGTTCGTGGTGCTTGGCGGCTACAAGGTCGAGTTCATCAAGGACTATTTCCTTAACTATACGCGCCGCACCGGCGACTTCACGGTCGACCTGAGCAATGGCGAGCTGACCTGGACGCAGAACAAGCCGCTGCCGTGGAAAGTGACCGTGCTGGATACCGGCATGGACACGATGACCGGCGGCCGCCTGAAACGCGCCAAGGACGTCATTGGCAACGAGACTTTCTGCCTGACCTATGGCGACGGCGTGTCCGACGTGGACCTCACGGCGCTGGTGGCCTTCCACAAGCAGACCGGCGTCAAAGCGACGGTGACCGCCGTGACCCCGCCCGGGCGTTTCGGTGTGATGGGCCTCGCGCCGGATGAGCCGATCGTTCAGTCCTTCCGAGAGAAGGATTCGGTGGATGTCGGCCTGATCAATGGCGGCTTCTTCGTGTGCGAGCCGGACGTGATCGACCTTGTGGACGGCGACGCCACCGTCTGGGAGCAGGAACCGATGAACCGTCTCGTCGAGGCTGGCCAGCTGGCGGCCTACCGTCACCACGGATTCTGGCAGGCGATGGATACCGTCCGCGACCGGCAGGTGCTCGAAGCGATCTACGCCAAGGGCGCGCCCTGGCTGAAACAGGGGAAATGATCCGATGAAATTCCATCAAACCACCCTCAAGGATGCGATGCTGATCGACCTTGAACGCCGGGGCGATGATCGCGGCTTCTTTGCGCGCACGTTCTGCGTCGACGAGTTTGCGGCCAATGGTCTGCCGACCGAGTTCGTTCAGCAGAACACGTCCTATTCCGCCAACAAGGGCACGCTGCGCGGCATGCACTTCCAGCGCGCGCCCCACGGCGAGGACAAGCTGATTCGCTGCCTGCGCGGCGCCATCGTCGACATCATCATCGACCTGCGTCCGGACTCGCCGACCTACAAGAAGTGGGAAGCGTTCGAACTGGACGACGTGAACAAGCGCCAGCTGCTGGTGCCGAAGGGCTTCGGCCATGGGTTCCAGACGGTCAGCGACCATGTCGAGGTGACCTATCTCGTCTCGGCGAAATACACGCCGTCAGCGGAAGGCGGTGTGCGCTGGAACGATCCGGCCTTCGGCATCACCTGGCCGCTTGAGCCGACCGACATGTCGGACAAGGACAAGACCTGGCCGGATTTTGAAGGCTAAGCGTGTCGGGGACATTGACAGGGAAGCCCGCCTTTCGAGGCGGGCTTTTTTGTTGGTCGGCGGCTGATCTTGCCTCGTCACACTGGATGGCCGAAGGCCATCTGAGTGGCCATCAGTTGTCCTCTCGACGGCGTGCAGCGTGCGTGATTCAGGAGATGCGCCCTCAGACGGGCTGTGCCCGTCGAGGGTGACGCAGGATGGGAGAGGCGGGGCTCAGCCCTTGAGCGCGCTGATCACCGCTTCGGCGATGGAGAGTGAACTCGTCAGGCCGGGCGACTCGATGCCGAACAGGTGGACAAGGCCGGCATGGCCGTGGCGGCCGGGACCGTCGAGCTGGAAATCGGCGGCAGGCTGGCCCTGCAGCGAGATCTTGGGCCGCACGCCGGAATAGGCGGTCGTTATCGAGCCGTCCGGCAGGGCGGGCCAGTAGTCGCGGATGGCGGCGTAGAAGCTGTCGGCGCGGCGCAGGTCAACGCGGTAATCGATCGTGTCCGGATCATCCGTGTTCAGCCATTCCACATCCGGTCCGAAGCGCATCTGGCCGCCGAGATCGAGCGTGACGTGCACGCCAAGGCCGCCTTCGACGGGCGCCGGATAAATCAGGCGCTGAAAGGGCGATCGGACCGTGCAGCTGAAATAGTTGCCCTTGGCGAGCGTGAAAGGGGGCAGGAGGGCAGGATCGTAACCGGCCATCTCGCGGGCGGTGCGCATGGCGTAGAGGCCCGCGCTGTTGACGACCTGACGCGCCAGGAGGGTCATCGGCTCGGCACCGCCTGCGTCGATGCGGATGCGGCCATCAGGCAGGATCTCGGACGAGACGACCGGCGTGTTGAAGGCAATCGCGCCGCCATGGTCTTCGAGGTCGCCCTGCAGTGAGAGCATGTAGCCGTGGCTGTCGAGGATGCCGGTTTCGGCGGAAAGCACGGCGGCCTTGCAGGAGAGGTGCGGCTCCATTGCCATCGCCTCGGCGCCGGAAAGAAAGGAGAGGCCTTCGACGCCGTTGCGCTCGCCCTGCGCGTGGAGGCCTTCCATCTTGTCAATCTGAGCGTCGGACGTGGCAACGATCAGCTTGCCGGTCTTGCGATGGGCGACGCCGTGCGACTGCATCCAGGCATAGAGGCGGCGGCGGCCGTCGACGCAGAACTGGTGACGCAGGCTGCCGGTGGGGTAGTAGAGGCCGGCATGGACGACTTCGCTGTTGCGCGAGGACGTGCCGGTCCCGATGGCGCCTGCCGCTTCAAGAATGAGTACATCGTGGCCCTTACGGGCGAGGGCGGCGGCGCAGGCGAGGCCAACCGCGCCGGCGCCGATGACGACGGTATCGACTTCGGTCATGGCCTCACCCGTGCCTGTCCGTGATCAGACGGTTTCGTTTGCCGGAACGAGTCCGAAATGACGCTCCATCTCGGCATAGTAAGCGTCGATCCTGCGGCCCGGCGGGATGATCACGTCATCGAAGGTGAGGGCGGTGTCCTTGGCCATGTCGCGCTTGACGCGGCAGCCTTCGGCGAGGCCCATCGGCAACAGGCGGTCCTTGTGGACGACCGGTGCGTTCTCGGCGACGCCGTAGGTGTCGAAGCCGCCGATACCGTCCAGCGTCTGGCCGGCTTTGAGGTCACGCTTGGCAAGGGCGATGACGCCAACCGTTGGCGCGCCGAGCGGCGTCAGTGCAGCGTCCTGGAACAGGACGGCGCGCGCGACGGTGAGCGGTACTTCGAAATGGCAGAGGTGGTAGGGCGTGTAGAACAGGTAGTACGGGCCCTGGCCGAGCTTGTAGAGGTTGAGGTAATGGGCCTGGCGCGGGTCATCGTGCGTGCCCAGAACAAACACGCCGGGGCCGGGCCGGGCGCCGACAACGAAATCGACGATGCCGGGGCCAGCCGGGTCGATGTGCGGGGCCAGCATCTCGACGAAGTCTTCGAGAGGGCGCAGCGGCAGGGTCGGATTCTTGTTCGTCGGATCCGGGCCGATCATGCCGCGCTTCGCAACGCCCATGCCCGTACCGTTGGCGACGATGGCTTGTTCAAAGGCGATCTTGGTGCCATCCGCGAAGGAGGTCACCATGTTAACGTTCTGGCCCCACTTCTCGGCAAAACCGCGCTGGGTGTCCGGCGTGCGGTATTCGTCCTGCAGGCCCTTGATGTTGCCGCAGAGGACCGGCTTCACGCCAATCGACTGGACGAAACGGTAGAGGTTCATCTGCACGCCGGGCTGGTCGCCGTCGACGTTGGTGATGACGACGCCGGCCTTGTCGGCCTTGACCCGCAGGAGCGGGCCGACGGTGCCGTCGAGTTCGGCATTCATCAGGATGACGTGCTTGGCGGTCTCGAGGGCGCCTTCAACAGCTTCAAGCGCGTAGTCCATCGAGCCGGTGGCTTCGATGATGGCGTCGAGGCCTTCAGCGCGGGCGAGGGCGCCCGGGTCCGTTGTCACGACCGGCTTGCCGGCCTTGATCGCGGCGGAGATTTCAGCGGCTGTCTCGGCCAGCACGACGGCTTCACCCGTGCGGCTGGCTTCGAAGGCGTCGATACCGCGCTGTGGCTGGCGGGCGGCAATGCCGCAGAGCACCATTCCGGGTACGGACTTGGCTATCTGCAAGGCAATGCCCGAGGCCATGAACCCGGCCCCGATCATGCCGACCCGGATGGGGCGGCCTTCAGCTTCACGTTTCTTCAGAGCAGTATCGACGATGATCATGGGGGTCAGACCGTTGCGACTTCAGGTGTGTTCCAGAAGAGTTTCGAGTCAAGAAGCTTCGCGTCCCGCAGCTTCATGAGCATTTTCAGGCGCGTGTAGGGTGGCGCCCGGAAATCTTCCTCTGTCATGTTGATGCTTTCGAAGACCTTGCGCATCTGCTTGGCGCCGAGTTCGGCGGTCCATTGGCACTTGAACTCCGGCAGGACTTTCTGGATCTTGTCGAAGTTCACGCGATAGGACCGGTTGTCGGCGCCTTGCGTGCCGACTTCAAGTTCGCAACCCGGGAACTCGTTGGCGACGATCTGGGCGATCTCGATGACGCGGTAGTTCTGGTCGGATGAACCGACATTGTATTTCTGGCCGCGGATCGCATCGGCAGGCGCGGTCAGCGAGAGGTAAACCGCCTGGCACATGTCCAGCGCGTGGACGAGCGGGCGCCAGGGCGAGCCATCCGAAAGAAGCTTGATCTTCTTGGTGGTCCAGGCGAGGCCCGAAAGGTCGTTGAGCACGATGTCGAAGCGCTGGCGCGGCGAGGCACCATAGGCCGTCGCATTGCGCAGGAAGCAGGGCTCGAAGTCGTCGCCGGCCATCTTGGTCAGGTCGTTTTCGACCTTCACCTTGCATTCGGCATAGGCCGTCTGCGGGTTCACGCCCGACGTCTCGTCGAGAATTTCATCCGGCTTGCCAACGCCGTAGACGGAGCAGGACGACATGTAGACGAAGCGCTTGACGCCGGCCTTGCGGGCGAGGTTGGCGAGGTGGACGGAGCCGCCATGGTTGATCTCATGGGTCAGGCCCGGATCCTGCTGGCCGAGCGGATCGTTCGACAGTTCGGCGAGGTGCGCGATGGCGTCGAAACCTGCGAGGTCTTCGGCGGTGACCGAGCGGATGTCCTTCGAGAGGATCATCGGTCGCGGAACATTGGTTGGATAGAGCCAGCCGGAACGGTAGAAACCCGTGTCGAGGCCGACAGCTTCGATGCCGCGTTGCAGCAGATAAGGGCCAAGCAGCGTACCAATGTAGCCGTCAGCGCCCGTAAACAGAACTTTCATGGTCATGGAAATGTGAACTCCCTCACGCGGCCGGCACATGCATGCGACATGCCATAAGATACAGTCGGTTCAGGGCCGCGCCGAAACGTCTGCCCGGGATATTGCGTCAAAGCCGCCGCGCGGAAACCGCAGGCTGGCCCAATCTGGAACATTTCAGGCTTGGCCGCTTCTGCGGCATCGAACGGATCAGGGAAACATCGGCCTGATGCGTTCCGGATACGCTCCGTGTCCAGCCTTGCCAATGCGGGGCGAGGCCGCAGTGACATAAATGCTTCAGGGAGTGGTCCGGAAATCGAGCACGTCGCGGGTGATGTCGGCGGTGCGGGTGACGCCGGTCAGGGCCATCGATACGGAAAATTCACCGTGCAGCGCCTTGAGCTGGTTGAGCAATCCGGTTTCGCCCGCACCGGCGAGGGCGTAGACCCACGGTCTGCCGATCATTGCGGCGTCCGCACCGAGCGCCATCGCCTTCAGGATGTCCTGGCCCGAGCGGATCCCGCCATCGACCAGCACAGTCAGCTTGCCGGAAACTCTCTCGGCGATGTGCGGCAGCATGGCGATCGAGGAGGCGACGCCGTCGAGCTGGCGGCCACCATGGTTTGACACGATGATGCCGGATGCCCCGCGCTCAGCGGCTTCCACGGCGTCCTCCGGGCAAAGGATGCCCTTGATCACGAGCGGGCCGGTCCATTGGCTGCGGATCCAGTCGAGATCGTCCCAGGTGATCGAGGCATCAAGGGAGGCGTTGGTCCATCCGGAGAAATCGTCCAGCGTTGCGCCGCTGTCGAGATAAGGGGCGATGTTGCCGAGGGCGTGCGGACCGCCGGCGAGGCCGACGTCCATCGCCCAGCCGGGATGCAGCGCGTACGAGATCAACCCCTTGCGCAGTCTTGTCCAGGCATTGCCACCGCCGCTCATCGTGTTGCGGACATCGCGGTAACGCGTCCCGACGACGGGCAGATCGACCGTCAGGACAAGGACGGAGACGCCTGCGTCTTTCGCGCGCCGGATCAGGTCGGCGCAGGCGCCGCGGTCGCGGATCATGTAAAGCTGGAACCAGAGCGGACCGGTGCCGGCGGCGGCCGTCTCCTCGACGGAACAGACCGATAGGGTCGAGAGACAATAAGGAATGCCGAAAGCGCTAGCCACCCTGCGGGCTGCGGCTTCGCCCCGGCGCGCCATCATTCCGGACAGGCCGACCGGCGACAGGGCGAGGGGCAGGGCGGCCTCTGCCCCGAACAGGCGGGTCGTGGTGGTCCGGGCCGACACGTCCCGGAGGATGCGTTGCAACAGGGCGAGGCGTTCGAAATCGCGAACGTTCCGCTGGAGCGTTACTTCCGCATAGGCGCCGCCATCCAGATAATCGAACAGAAAGCGCGGCAGACGCCGCTCTGCCAGCCGGCGGTAGTCGGCAACCGAAGCGGGCGCGAGGTTCAGCGTGGGCATGGTGAATTTCTCGACTTTCGGCTCGAGTGAACTGTACCAGTATCGCGCATGTTCATTTGCGGATCTTACTGAGAAGGCTCAATAAAGTAACGGAAGAGGGGTATTGTTAACGAATATTCCCGGGCCCGATATTCAATTCAGAATGATTTCGGAGTAAAGGGCTGTCAGTGCTCACTTTGTCCGTCAAGATCGGCGAATTCGGGTGGTACTGAACTTGCACGGGTTGAGAAGAGAACCCAGGCCATGTCGGCCGCGCAGAGAAACTGGGGAATGGTGAAATGTCCAAATTGAAACGCTTGAGCCTGATGAGTGTTGCTGTCTGTGCCCTGATCGGCCCGGCCGCGATGGGTCAGACGGATAATTACTACAGCCGCGACAAATACGAAGCGGTTCTTGACCGCATGCAGCCGGAATTCGATCCGGAGCCGGTTCGTCTTGGCGCCTTCGTGGTGCGCTCGAATGCCGAACTTGGCCTGACGGCCAATGACAACGTGTTCGCCACCAGCAACAACAAAGAGTCCGATCTCGTGGCCCGCGTTGGCGGTGAGTTCGCGGCCGATACCGACTGGAGCGTTCACGGCATCGGCCTGGATGCCTCGGCCTACCGCAATCAGTACATCGACCTGAGCGATGAATCGACCACCGACCTCACAGCCCGCGCACGCGGCCGTCTCGATGTGACACGTTCGTTGTCGCTGCGCGGCGCAGTGTTTGCGGAAGACCGTTCGGAGCCCCGCACCGACTTCGTCAACGCTTTCGGCGCAGACCGTCCGGTCGAGTACACCCGCACCGGCGTTACCGGCGACGTGGACTATCAGAGCGACCGCATCCGCTGGAACAATGGCGTCAACTTCGCTGAAGAGAACTACAAGGATGGCAAGGCCGCCGTCACCGGCGCGAACATCGACCAGGACTACCGTGACCGGAAAGTCGTGTCGGGCCGTTCGCGCCTGTCCTACGCCGTCTCGCCGAACTTCGCGGTGTTTGCCCAGGCGACCGCCACGCAGTCTGAGTATGACACGCAGCAAATCTTCGCCGGCTTGCCGCGTTCGCGCGACTCCAAGGGCTATACGGTCTCGGGCGGTGTGGACTTCGAACTCACTTCGCTCGTGCGCGGTGATATCGCGGTCGGCTACCTGAATGAAAAGAAAGACGACAGCTTCTTCTCGGACGTCAGCGGCCTGTCGATCGACGGCCGCATGGCCTGGTTCCCGACCCGTCTGACCACGGTCAACTTCAATGCGGGCCGCCGCGTGGTTGATACCGGGGCTTTCGAGTCGCCGAGCGCTGTTGAAACGAGCTTCGGCACGCGGGTTGACCACGAACTTCGCCGCAACATTATCCTTTCGGGTTATGCCGGTGTATCCAACTATGAGTATGAGGATGTTGACCGCAAGGATGACAACCTCGAGTTCGGTGCAGTGGCGACCTACAAGATGAACAAGCGCGTGCATTGGGAATTGTTCGCTCGCAACCGCGAGCGTGACGTGTCCGGCACCGGCGTGTTCGGTGATCCGTCCTACTCGCAGAACCAGGTCGGCATCGGCCTGAAACTGTTCCCGTAACTTTTCTGATCTCCGGAAGCCGGTATCCTGCTGGCTTCCGGGCCCCCATTTTTCCAGAGGCCGTGCCTTGTCAAAATCCTTTTCCATCGAGTTGCCCTCCAACATGACCGCCGGTGGCGGTGATCAGTCGTCCGGTCCGCCGCTCGACCTGAAGGCGCTCATAGGTGTCGTCTATCGCCGCTTCTGGATGATCCTCGCAGGCTTCATGACGACGTTCTGCATCATCGCCTACGTGACCTTCACGCAGACGCCGATCTACAACGCGCAAGCGGTCGTGCAGCTGAACACCCAGGAAAAGAACGTCATCGATCTGGGTGCAATCTTCTCGGGCCTAGGCGGAAACACGGCGGTGGTTGATACCGAAGTGCTCGTCATGAGTTCCAAGACGTTGCTGACGCGCGTCGCGATCAAGCAGAAGCTGGTTGAGGATCCCGAGTTCAACGGTTCGCTGCGCCCCAAGAAGTCGGGCCTTCTTTCGCCGGTGAAGGGCCTCGTCCGCGTGATCACGGGCGCCAAGCCGGCTGTTGATCCGTTCGAGGGGCTGACCCAGGAACAAAAGGACGTCGAGATGCTTGCAGGCGCCGTGGAAACCCTGGCCCGCAAAGTCAGCGTCAAGCGTGTCGGCACGACCTATCTGATGACGGTCAATGTCTCGAGCGAGTCGCCGGAAATGGCGGCGCGTCTTGCCGACGAGATCGCCCAGCAATACCGCGTCCAGCAGCTGGAAGAGAAATACGAAGCGACCCGCAAGGCCACAGAATGGCTGTCGGAACGCGTGTCGGGCCTGCGCGAGGAAGTTGAGGAGAAAGAACGCCGCGTCGAGAGCTACCGCGCGGAGTCGGGACTTCTGGCTGCGCAAGGCGCCACACTGACCGAACAACAGATTGCCTACCTGACCACCCAGAAGGCGACGCTGCAGGTCGAACTCGACCGCGCCCGTGCCCGCGCCGACAGCATGCGGCGCCAGATGGCGAGCGGAGCTGGCGCAGACGGTATCTCCGAAGTGCTCGGCTCACAGGTCATCTCCGACCTCAAGAACCAGCGCGCCATCATCAACCGCCGCGTCGCTGAACTCGAAACCAAGCTCGGTCCGCAACACCCCGAGCTGATCAGTGCGCGGAACGAAGCGGCGGACATTGATCGCCAGATCAATGCCGAAGTCGGACGCATTGCCGGCAACATCGAGAACGAGCTGAAGGTTGCGCAATCCCAGATCGCTTCTATCCAGGGCGAAATCGGCCGCTCCACCGGCCAGCTGCGCGGAAACAACCAGGCGCTGGTCCGCCTACGCGAACTCGAGCGCGATGCCGAAACCAGCCGCGTGTTGCTGGAAGAATTCCTGTCGCGCTCCAAACAGACGCGTGAGCAGGATGCCCTGATCACGGCCGACGCGAACATCCTCTCCAGCGCAACCGTGCCGGACGGTCCGTCTTCGCCGAAGAAGCTGCTCAACCTGATCATCGCCTGTATCCTGGGCGCCATCGTGGGCGGCGGTCTCGCGCTGTTTGCCGAGATGTTCGACATGAAGATCAGCTCGACGGAAGATGTCGAGCGCAAGCTTGGCGCCAACCCGATCGGTTCGGTGCCGTTGATCCGCACCGCCAGCTTCCTCGGCTTGTCGCAAACCAATCCGGCCGACTTCCTGGTCGAGAATCCGCTGTCGGCCTATGCAGAGAGTATCCGTTACCTGCGCGCCTCGATCGCGTTTTCGGATCTCGACAGCGAAACCAAGACAGTCGCGATCTGCTCCTCGCTGCCGGATGAAGGCAAGACGAGCCTCACCCTGGCGTTGGGACGCATGTCGGCAATGTCCGGCTCGCGCACGCTGGTCATCGACGGCGACTTCCGCCGCCGCCAGCTGACTGAAACCGCAGGCCTGAAGCCGGATATCGGCTTTGTCGAACACCTGTTCGGCGCGGGCCAGCTGTCGGATGCCATCGTCAAGGATCGCAAGACGATGCTCGACATCCTGCCGCTCTCGCAGAATGGACACACGCCGCATGACGTCTTCGGTACGCGGGCCTTCGATGACCTGCTGGCCCGTCTGCGCTCCATGTACGACCTGATCCTGATCGATACCGGCCCGCTCTTGCTGATGGCTGAAGCCCGTGTGGTGGCCGGCAAGGTGGACAAGACGATCCTCGTGGTCCGCTGGCGCCACTCGGCCCGCTCGGCCGCCCGCCAGTCGCTGACGCTGCTGCGTAACTTCAAGGCCGATGTGCTAGGCGTCACGCTCAACATGGTGGACCTGAACCGCCGCCGTCACCACCGCGATCCGGGCGCCACCTACAAGGCCTATCGCAAGTATTACCAGATGGACGAGAAGCCTTCGATCTTTGGCTGGGGCGGCGACAAGCGCAAGAACAAGCCGAACCCGAAGCAGATGAAAGGCTCGGTCGCCGTGCAGGTTCCGCCGTCCAAGGCGACAGGCCGCAGCGATCCTGCCGACCGGATGCCGGCCGACTAGGCCAGCTGGACAAGCGCCCGGGGAATTGCTTCGACTGCGGAGCAATTCCCCGAATGGTTCAGGCCGCACAGGACGCGACAGATGACCCGGATCGCCTTTTTCGGTCATGACGCCGCCGACGCCGCCGTACGCCGCCGCGTGCGCGGCTTTCTCGATGACGGGCTCGAGGTGACCGGCTTCATGATGCGCCGGCGCGATCCCGGCCCGCTTGACTGGGACAATATCGACCTGGGTGAAACGCGCGACGGGGCATTCGGGCAGCGCATCAAGCAGGTTTTTGCGGGCGCCTCGCTCGCCGCTGCGGCGCGAGACAAGCTGGCCGCTGCCGACGTGATCTATGCGCGCAATCTCGACATGCTGGCCTGCGCCTTCCTCGCAAAACGCAAGGCCGGGCTCGACACACCGGTCATCTATGAAAGCCTTGATGTTCATCGCCTGTTGACGCGTTCCGACCCGATCGGCGCGGCGGTGCGCGGGCTGGAGCGGATGTTGCTGAAACGGTCGGCAGGACTGGTGGTTTCCTCGCCCGGATTCATCCGCAACCATTTCGAGACGCGCTATCCGGGCAACTACCGCGCCTTCCTGGTCGAAAACCGGTTGGCGTCTGGCGCGGCCTATGGCGCGCGCGCCTGTGAACGCAAGTCGCAAGCCAACGACGCTGCAGGTCCGTTGCGTCTGGGCTGGGTAGGGAACCTGCGCTGCCGGCGGTCGCTCGACCTGCTGTGTCAACTGGCCGACCGGTTTCCGGATGATCTTGATATCCGTCTTCACGGCGTGCCGGCCCGCACCGAGATCCCGGTGTTCGAGCCATTGATCGATGCGCGCCCGAACATGACCTTTTTCGGCCGTTACCAGTCGCCGGAAGACCTGTCCGGCATCTATGACGCCCTCGACGTGGTGTGGGCAGGGGACTTCATGGAGGCCGGATACAATTCCGTCTGGCTCCTGCCGAACCGGATCTACGAGGGCGGTTATTATTGTACGCCATCGATTGCTCCGGCGGGCACGGAGACGGCCGCCTGGCTCGCGCAGCACGATTGCGGCTTCATCCTCGACGAGCCATTGGCCGACAGCCTCGCTGACCTTGTGGCACGTCTGATCAAGGATCGGAGCCCCATTGCAGCGCGGGCTGCAGCGCTCGCGCGGTTGCCGGACGACACGTTCATCCAACCAAAGGGCTTCTTGGCGGATATCGTGCAACGCGCCCTGGTGCCTGTCCGGGCGGCCTGATTCGCAGCTGACGCGGGTGTGGGCGTGCATTTTTGCGCAGTTCGAAATAATTTTGCAAAGCGCCGAACGGGCCTTCGGGCGCAAAATCATGAACATGGTCAACGCGCTCTGGGTGTTGCTGCGGCGCAGCATCCGCGTTTGCGCGTTCCTGCGAAATCGCAGCCGGCTGAAGTTTGCCGGATTTGTGCCGGATTCTGGCATTAAGACTGTCACCCAATACGTAAAGGGCGCGTTCCCGTTTAAACCCGGTATTAAGGGTTGCCCGCTTTAGTGTCCTCCATGTCGAGTTCCGAGCCCATGATCCCTGCAGAGAGCCGCGCGTTCACCTCAACCGTCCGGGTTGCTCCCCGGGTGGACTATTCGCTGACGAACGATCTTGGCGATGGGAAATGGCCTGTTTGGCTGCGGCTTGTGACGATCATCGGATTGAGCGCCGGACTCTGGGGCGCGATCATCTGGGCGGCGATGACTGCATTTCGCTAGGCAGATTGCGAGCTGAGCAACTTATACTGATCGTAAACATACTGCGGACCAGTGTTTGCATATAAGCAATTGAATGTACCGGCGCTGGACAGCGCCGCCATTTTTGCGAGTTTGATCAGCGAGACACCGCGATGCCAGGAAAACTATTGGTTACAGGCGGCGCCGGGTATGTCGGCAGCCATTGCTGCCGCGCCTTTGCCGAAGCCGGTTGGGATGTCACTGTCTTCGACAACCTGTCGACCGGTTGGCGCGACCTGGTGAAGTGGGGCCCCCTGATCGAGGGCGACCTGCAGAATCCCGCCGATCTCGACGCCGCCTTTGCCAAGGTGAAGCCGGATGCAGTGGCGCACTTTGCCGGCTCGGCGCTGGTGGCAGAATCCGTCCGTGAACCGTCGATTTATTACCGCAACAATACGCTGGCCACGCTGAACCTGCTGGAAGCAATGCGAAAGCATGGTGCCGGCTATCTGATCTTCTCATCGACTTGCGCGACCTTCGGGCACGCGCATTCCGACACGATCGACGAGACGCACCCGCAAAAACCGATCAATCCCTATGGTTGGTCGAAGCTGATGGTTGAGCGCATCCTTGCCGACTTTGACGCTGCACACGGGATACGTTCGATCCCGCTGCGCTATTTCAACGCCGCCGGCGCTGACCGCGACAGTCTGACCGGCGAACGCCATGCTTGTGAAACCCATGTCATCCCGCTGGCCCTCAAGGGCGCCTATGATGCCGGGTATGAGTTCACGATCCTCGGCAGCGATTTTGACACGCCGGACGGGACCGCCATCCGGGATTACATCCATGTCGAGGATCTCGCCGAGGCTCATCTTCGGGCCTTGACGGCGCTTGAAAACGGCGCGGCGTCGACCGCCTACAATCTCGGCACCGGCAAGGGCACCAGCGTGGCGGAAGTCGTCGCAGCGGTGGAACGGGCAACCAATCGCAAGATCCCGCGCAAGATCGGCCCGCGCCGTCCCGGAGACCCCGGCAAGCTGATCGCCCTGCCGGACAAGGCTGCGCGCGAACTCGGCTGGGTCGCCAGCCGTTCGGGCATCGACAACATCATCCGCACGGCGCTGGCCTGGCATCAGGCGGACTGGGCCGAAGATGCGGCGCTGCATCCAGAGCCGTCCGAATCCGCCCTCGGGCCGAAATGACCGGAGTGCGCAGCGCATGATGACATCTCCTTCGACGGACAAGGCCGAAGACCAAACGCCGCGCACTGCGCCAACACTTTCGGTCATCATCAACAATTTCAATTATGCGCACTTCGTCGGCAAGGCGTTGGACAGCCTGCTCGAGCAAACGCAGGATGGGCTGGAAATCATCGTTGTCGATGATTGCTCCACGGACAATTCGCGTGACGTCATCCTCGATTTTGACCGCCGGTATCCGGGCCGGATCACGCGCGTTTTCCAGCCGGTCAACAGCGGCCAGGGGGCGGGGTTCAACGCGGGATTCGCGGTCAGCCACGGCGATCTGGTGATGTTCCTGGATGCCGACGACTTCATGCTTCCGGGCGGCGCAGAGATCATCCGCAAGAACTTCGAAGACGGTGTGACGGTCTACCATTACCGGATGCACTATACCGACGCAGCCAATACCCTGCGCGAAGAACTCTACCCGCCGCTGCACGAACAACTGGCAAATGGCGACGCGTCCCAGGACCTTCTGACGAAAGGACGCTATAAGGGCACCATCACTTCCGGGCTGGTGTTCGGCCGAAAGATCCTTGAGCGGATCATGCCGATGGATCCAGAGGCGTTTCGCTATGGGGGGGATGGCTATCTCTGCGCCGTGGCGCCGCTATACGGGCCAGTTCGCAGCTATGAAAAGGCCGTGTGCGCCTACCGGCTGCACCAGCGCCAGCATACGTCGCGCATGGAAGAGCAGGCGCGGCTGGCGCGCTGGCGGATCTCGCATGACGAAGAACGTTACAAGGCGACCACTGAGCATGCCCGCAGGCTGAACCTGAAGGTTGAGCCTGATCTCGGCTCGCGCGACGAGCAGCACCTGTTCGAGCGGATCGTCTCCGTGCTGTTCGAACCTGCAGCCCATCCGGTAGCCGGTGAAACGCTGCCGCAAGCGATCCGGGCGATCCGGAAACTGACCTGGCGCACGCGCTCCGGCTTTCGCCGCCTTTTGACATGGGTCTGGTGGAGCGCGTTGTTGTATGCGCCCAAGTCGGTGAAAGTCCGGCTGATGCGCCTGAAACTCGATCCGTCGACACGGCCTGAATGGCTTAAGCAGTCCGCCCGCTTCCTGCGCAAGCGCCTGCGCGTGTACATGCCGTGAAAGCCAAGTAGCATGGAGCGCGTTACACTCATCATTCCCTGCTACAATGCGGCCGATACCATCGGCAAGGCGGTCTTGAGCGCAATCGCGCAAACCGTCCCTGTGCAGATCATCGTCGTCGATGACTGTTCGACCGACGCAAGTTTCGAGATCGTGGCGCAGCTAGCTGCCGAGCACCCGCAGCTGACCTTGCACCGGCAAGCCGTGAATGGTGGCCCCGGCGCGGCCCGCAACACGGGGCTTCGTCTAGCCCAGACCGAATGGGTGGCGGGTCTCGATTCCGACGACTTCCTTCTGCCGGACCGGATGGCGCGCCTGCTGCATCATGTAGATGGGCGTCAGATCGACTTTGTCGCAGATGACATCATCCGGATCTGGCCCGACCAGTCCGCCGAGGAGGGCGTTCGTGTCTGGAAGGATGACACCATTGGCGCCGTGCAGATCGACCTTGCCCGGTTCGTGCGCGAGAACACGCTGAAACACACCGGCTTCCGCCGCGAAATGGGCTATCTGAAGCCGATGATGCGCACCGCATTCCTGCGCGAGAATGGCCTGGAGTTCCGGGAGGACATGCGGCTGTCCGAGGACTACGACTTGTATGCCCGGGCCTTGCTGGCGGGTGCACGATTTGAAGCAATCGATCCGTGTGGATACATTGCATTGAATCGGACTGGTTCGTTGTCGAAGGCCATCCCCACACAGGCGATGCACAAGGTCGTCGCTGCGGATCAGGCGCTTCTATCGGCGCCCGGGATAAGTTCAGAGGCAAAGTCGGCGCTGCGCGAGCATCTGCTGCAATCTCGCACCGATCTGGAATGGATGCGTCTGATCGACGCCGTGCGCAGCCGTGACGCAGCCGCTGCCCTCAGCGTTTTTTCAAGTCCGCCTGCCGTTTCGGTGCGGATCGCGGGACGGCTTGTAAAGCACTTCCTCGGGATTCCGCTTTATCCTCAGGGCCGCGACGAAGGCCGCCGCAGCCAGCCTGTCTGACGCGTCAGCGGACGTCGAACTTGTCGGCCTTGCGCTCGCCCAGGAGCATACGCTGTTCCAGCCGGCGGCGAAGGGCGGCGTAATAGGCCTCAAGAAAGGCAAGATCTGTCTCGCCTTCAATTGGCACCCAGTTGATCTTGGCGCGAATGCGCGCGGCCACCTGCGCCTTTATCTCGGCCGTCGACTGGCGCAGCACGTCTTCCAGAACATGAAGTTCATGGATGCCGTAGGCCTCTGCCTGCGCCTGCGTGAAGGCGTAACGCGAGACCGCTTCCGGCCGGGCTGCGGCGGACGTTATGTCGTCCATCAGCTTTGCCTTGGGCGTCTTGATGACCCAGGTGCCGGCGATCAGGTCTCCCACACGCATCTTGTCCTTGTTGAACACCGGAAAGAGCAGGAAGACGCCGGACCAGACCAGACCGAACAGCGCCATCCAGGCGCCATACTGGTCGCCGCCCATCAGCGCGAACTGGAAGGGCAGGCCAATCTCGATCTCGCGGATGAAGTTGCGGGCCAGAACTGAGTTCGCCGTCAGCCGTCCGCCATCCCGCGCGGCAACCCGAAGACCGAGGATGCGCTTTCCTGGGGTTGCGGCGCGCTGGCCGATTTCGAAAAAGATGTAGTAGAAGTTCCGGACAAAGAAGAAAAACACGAGCCAGAACGCGAAGGCCAGATTGGAGCTGCCGGGGTTCAGGGCGCTTGCGAGATAGTTCAGGCCCAGAAGGGTTGCGATCACGACGGCCCACTGGATCGCGATGTCGATCATGAAGGCGCCGGCCCGTTCCGAAGCGCTCGCAAGCTTGAGGCGGATGGCGGCGCCTTCCGGCGTCACCAGTTTGCGCACCATCTTGGCGAGGCGGATTTCTTCCGCCAGACGCGCGCGGCGCTGCACGGCCGCTTCCATGCTGATGCCAGGGCGGCGGGAGGTGTCGACCGGTTTGGGGCTCATGCGTCCATGGCCCTCCGGGGGACGTAGAAATAGACCAGCCAGAAGACTAGCGTGCCGCCGGCGATGGCGTAGCGCGCGGCGTCGGAATTGATCAGCTGGCGCCCGAAACCTTCGAGGATGGCAGCAATAATCAGCATTACGACGCAGCCCATCGCGAGGGTGGCGGCTCGCTGACCGGCCATGCGTGCGGACGCTAGCCGGGTACGCCCGCCCGGGAAGGCGACCGCCCCGCCGATGATGAAGCCCGCCGCGCCTGCCAGCACGATCGCCGAGAGTTCGGTGACGCCATGGATCATCAGCCAGCCGGTGAACTCGATGCCAAGCCCCTTGTCCCAGAAGACGGCGTACATCGAGCCGATCATCACGCCATTGTACACCAGCAGCCAGGCCGTCGGGATGCCGAAGGCGAAGCCGAGCGCGAAGGCGAGCAGGGCGATCTGTGCGTTGTTGTTGAACAGGAAGCTGGAAAAGGCAGCGAGTTCGCCGTCGCCCGGACTGTCCGGATCCATGTAGATTGTGCTGCGCAGGTAATCCACCGAGGCATCGGGATTGCGGCCATCGAAGAAGTTGTGGCCGTGGAAGGTCCAGAACCATTCCATGTCTTGCAGGCAGAGAAAGAAGGCGAGCGCCCAGCCCCCAAAGAAGAACAGCGCCGACAGCAGCGTGGTCCAAAGTGACCGGCTGACCGCGTCCGGCCAATCCTTGCGCAGGAACGCCATCATGCGTTCGCCGAGCGTGGTGCGTGCGCCGTACACGAAGAAATAGGACCGGGTGCAAAGGCTTTCGAGATAGTTGACGACGTTCTGATCCAGCGAGATCGACCGGGCGACCGAGAGCGACGAGACCGCCTGCCGGTAGAGCCGCGGAAGCGCCAGCATCTGCTCGTCGCTGAGGTTTTTCACGCCGCCGTTTTCAGCTTTGGTGAGGATCAGGTCCAGCTTTTGCCAGTCGCTCTGGCGCTCTTCGCGGAAACGGTAGGATTTCAGAAGGTCGCTCACAGCATGTCCCTCTGCTTGATCTGCAGATAGCGCGAGACGAGGTCCGAGCCGAACTGCTCCGGCGAACTCTCGATCACCTGGACGCCCAGGCGTTGCAGCCGGCGCAGCACGACATCGCGTTCCGCCAGCAGCGTGTCGGCAATCACGGCGCGGGCTACATCCTGCGCCGTATCGGGCGGGGCGTCGGCCATCTGCGCAAGCGCAGCGTCTTCGAAGGTTGCGAACAGGACCAGATGGCGATCGGTCAGCCGCTTGACGTTTTCGAGCATCAGTTCCGCCGAAATAGTGTCGACGAAATCCGAGAAGATGATGATCAGGCTACGGCGCTGGAGGCGGGCGCCGAGATTCGACAAGGCGAGCGTAAAGTTGGCTTCGTTGTCCGAGTAATCCATCTCGGCCACGACCGCCTGCGCTTTCGGGAAACTGCTGGTGCCGGTGAGGAAGCCGCTGCTGACACCGGGCCGGTCGGCGAAACCGTAAAACATGGTCCGGTCTCCGGCGCGCAGCGAGACATAGGCGAGCAACAGGCCGGCGGTCACCGCACGGTCAATCTTGGGCACACCGCCGAGCGGCTCGCTCATCAGACGGCCCGTATCGAAGGCGAAGATGATGTTGTGATTGCGTTCGGTCTTGAATTCCTTGGCCAGCAAGCTGCGATGGCGGGCGGAGTGTTTCCAGTCGATGGCGCGCCGGTCCATGCCGGACGAGAATTCGCGCAGCGCATCAAACTCGCTGCCATCACCGCGCTCGATCTGTGTCTTGATGCCGAATTCCGCGTCGCGGGAGAACAACCGGATCGCCTCGTCGCGCACCCAGCGCACGTTCGGGGTGACAGGGACGGAGAGATTGAGCGGCGCGATATGGCGCTTCTGGATGAGGCCGAGGGGTCCTTGCCAGCGGCTCCAGAGGCGCACGGCCTCGGCCATGCCCCTGCGGGGAGGTGTCACACGGATCGTGTGCGGACGAGACCGCCCATCCCAGCCACGCAGGCCTTGCGGCGCCGGATAGCCTAAGAGGGCATTGGTCTCGAGATGTATTTCGATGCGCGACGGCAGCGGGCCTTCGGTAAAGTTAAGCCTCACGGTCAGATCATCCGGACTGCCGACATACATCAGCGGCGGCGCGGCGACGGTTACGGAATAATGCCGTACCGAGGCGCCCAGTACCGTGTCCACCGCGATCAACGCCGCAACCGCTGCGACCCAGCCCGCAGACAGGGTCCAAAGTTCCGGACGCAGCAAGGCAATCGCCACCATCAGGGGCAGGCCCGACAGCATCAGGAAGATCGCGCGCAGCGTTGGCGATATCACCGGGGTGCTGCCGTCTGCTCGATGATGCCGGTGAGGGTTTCCTCCGTGGTTCGCCCCTCGATGTCGGCAGCCGGCGACAGCAGTACGCGGTGGCGCAGTGTCGCAAGGGCCAGCAGCTTCACGTCATCGGGGATCACGAAGTCGCGCCCGTCCAG
>JBGSOU010000033.1:0-11425 GCA_041739025.1 Hyphomonas sp. | reverse complement strand
GGCGCATCAGCCCCGCAGGCCGGGTGGCGTGCAGCGAAATCCGGCGCGCGGGTTGCCTACCGCTTCCCCGTTTTCGCCATCAGCGGCGCCCGCAGCGCCTCATACCGGGCAAACAGGAACTCGACCCGCTCGCGCTCGCTCTCGAACGGTTTCTTCCGGTAGAGCCGGTCCACGGCGAGGTCATTCGCCTTGTGCGCCCGGCGCAAGTCCGGCGGCATGGCGTCGGGATCATACAGGTCGGCCAGCGTCGCCCCCGGATGGTTCGCGCGGGCATCGAGAATGGCTTGCCCCGTCCCGGTCAGCGCCGCCTTCGCCTTGTCGTCGAGATCGGGCCAGGGGAAGGTGTTGTAAACGACGCCTACGGAGTACATGTATCGACTCTCAAGCCGCCCAGTAACAGTTCGCATCCACGCCATGTGCATCGATGAGGTTAGCAGAGCCAACTTCCACTTTTCAGCATTCTCGATGAATCGAAGCTTATTGCTCGGGATCGTCGGCGGCTCCAGCCAGCCGACCGGCAAGAACTGTCGGTTTTCAGAACTTACTTCTGGTAACGCCAGAAACGGCTGTGTCGGTACCACATCAACATTGAATCTCGTCGGCAATTCCGCAAGCGCCCGTGTCGCAGCTCGGTCGCTCTTGAGTCTGAATTCGCGAACATTTTGGATGCGTTCCAAGACCTTCGGTGCATTTCTAAGTTCGCTTGGATGAACGCTTTGAAGCGCCAGCACCCAGCGGTGTTCACCTTGCAAAAAATCAATTCCGCTCATGTAAGGACGAAAAAATGGTTCCGCTTGAGGTTCTGCGGTGAGAAACTCGTCTCGCTGCTGTTTGGTGAAAAGGTAGTTTCCATCGTCGATTGGTTGACAACCGGTACGCATACGCGGTCGTGCAGAAATGGGTTCTGAAGCCTCGGCAACTACCACATGGCGTAGCTCAGGAGCTGCGAAGCCAACGAGGTATGGCGATAGTCCAAGGTATTCTGACTCGACAGGCTCGCCAGAAACATGCGGATACGAAAACAACCGTTTCTCCTCCGATTCGTTCGCCCGCTTCGTCAGCCCAAGGATCACCACATGCACATTTGCTTTGCCGCGTGCATCCGAGCCCCACGCAAAGGTCCGGTGCGCGAACGAAATTTCCAGACCGTAGCGCTCGAACAGTAGCGGCCATAGTTGGGCAACCTGTTCGCCCTGCGTGATCGAATTGGTCGCCACGAACGCAATGCCTTTGGGCCGCGCCGACGCGTTCACATACGCACCAGCCTTGAGGAACCAGGCCGCAACAAAGTCGAGCGTGCCGCCTGACCCGCCCAGCCGGGCAATGTCGCGCACCTGCTGGCGTTGCAGGGGGGACTGGAACTTGGCGCCTACAAAGGGCGGATTGCCCATCACATAATCACACCTGTCCGGCGCAATCACGTCCGCCCAGTCAATCTCCAGCGCGTCGCCGTGCACGATGTTGGCGGATTTCTTCAGCGGGATGCGCGCATAGTTCTGCCCGAAGGCGCGGCTGAGTTCATTGTTCAGGATATGGTCCATCATCCACATCGCCGCCCGCGCAATCTCCGCCGGGAATTCGCCGATCTCGATGCCGTGGAACTGGTCCACATCCACCTTGCTCAGGATGGCGGCGTCGAGTTCCAGCTGGTTGCCCTGCATCAGTTCCTTCAGCAGCTCGATCTCCAGCCGCCGCAGTTCCCGGTAGGCGATGATCAGGAAGTTGCCGCAGCCGCAGGCCGGGTCAAAGAAGGTCAGGGTGCCGAGCGTTTTGTGAAGCGCCTCCAGCGCGTCCCGCCGGCCCCGGGTCAGCGCTTTTGCGCGCGCAAACTCCGCCCGCAGCCCGTCCATGAACAGCGGGTTGATCACCTTCAGGATGTTCTTCTCGGTCGTGTAATGGGCGCCCGCCTTGCGGCGTTCCTGCTTGTTCATCACCGACTGGAACAGGCTGCCAAAGATCGCCGGGCTGATGGGCGACCAGTCGAACCGGCTGGCGCCCAGCAGCGCGTCGCGCATCTCGGCATTGAAGGCGGGAATCCGTGTGGCGCCGTTGAACAGGTCTCCGTTGATATAGGGGAAGGCGGCGAGGTCTTCGTCCAGCAGCGCGCCGCGCCGGTCCTCCGGCGTGTCCAGCGTCTGGAACAATTCCGCCAGCTTGGCGCCAAGGTCGTGCCCGTCTTCGGTGGTGCGTTCCTCCAGCCAGTTCAGGAACAGGTTCCTCGGCTGGAACACGCCGGTATCATCCGCAAACAGGCAGAACACGATGCGCACCAGAAAGCGCTCAAGATCGGTGCCCGTGAAACCGGCCGCTTCCAGCTTGTCGTGCAGGTTGCCGACCAGCTCGGCGGCCAGGATGTTGACCGGGTCCTGGTCCTTGAACGCCACCTTCTGCACGCCCATGATGAACCCGAACCGCTCGACATGGTCGGGCAGGTCGGCGAGGCGAAAGCTGTGCTGGGTCCGCTCGGACAGGTCGTAAAGGTCGAAGGTCTGGAAATCGCAGGCCAGAATGTAGCGCGGGCGCTCATGCTCCTTCAGGGCGAGGAAGTAGTCTTCCGCCTGCACCCGGGCCGCCGAAAGATTGCGCCCCGCGCTTTTCTGCTCGACGATGAGCACCTGCGGCCAGAACAGGTCGATGAAGCCGGTATGGCCGGTCAGCTTTTCGACGCGCCGTTCATACACGGCCACCGAGCGCCGTTTGACGCCAAAGATGTCGAAGAAGGCGTTGTAGAAGGTCTGCGTTCCACCTTTTTCATAGGTCTCGTCCGCAAACTCGGCGGCAAAGCTCGCCGCCCGAACGCGAATCTCATTCCAGCTTAATCGCATCCGGTGCCTCCCGCGCCTGTGCCTACAACCTGACGTTCAGGGACCGGCTCACAATAGTCCAGCCCAAGTTGGTGATGCCTCTTGCCACGGGTCTGCTTCCTGCGCCAAAGCAACCTGCCTTGAAGAAGCCTGCAAACACGGGCATATTCATGCTTGGATCAACATTCCCGGAAGGAGTTCCCCAATAGCTCGCAGACCAGAAGCCGAAGCGCCCGCCAAAAAGCAGGTCGGCCCCCGTATCAATGACGAGATCCGCGCCGCCCGCGTGCTGCTGATCGATGAAAAGGGTGAGAAGCAGGGCGTCATGCCCCTGGCCGCCGCGCTGGATGCTGCGCGCGAAGCCGCTCTCGACCTTGTGGAAGTTTCCGGCGACCAGGAAGTGCCGGTCGTGAAAATCCTCGACTACGGCAAGGTCCGGTTCGAGGAACGCAAGAAGAAGGCCGCCGCCCGGAAGAAGCAGAAATCGTCCGAGCTGAAGGAAATCAAGATCCGGCCGAACATCGACACCCATGATTACGAAGTGAAGGCCCGCGCCATCACCCGCTTCTTCGAGGATGGCGACAAGGTGAAGATCACCCTGCGCTTCCGCGGCCGCGAGATGGCCCACCAGCATCTCGGCATGGAACTGCTCGAGAAGATGAAGAAGGATTTCGAGGAAGCGGCCAAGGTCGAACTCGAACCCAAGCTCGAAGGCAAGCAGATGACGATGGTCCTCGCCCCGCGTTGAGCTACGCTGCCGTCGTCGAGACCGTCTCGGCCTATCTTGCATCGATTCCGGCCATCCGCCCTGTACGGGTGGCCGTTGACGGCCGCACCGCTTGCGGAAAGTCCACTTTTGCCCGGGCGCTGGTTGCGCAGTTGGCCGAACGGGGACGAAGCGCCCTACACACGACCATTGATGGCTTCCACAATCCCAGATCGGTGCGCTATGCGCGCGGCCGGCTGTCAGCTGAGGGTTATTACCGGGATGCGCGCGACCTCCCGGCCGTGCGGCGGGAATTGCTCGACCCGCTCGGGCCCGGCGGTAGCCGCCAAATAAGAACCGAGATCTTCGACCTGGCGGCGGATGCGGCCCTGAACCGTCTTCCTGTCCAGGTATCCGGCGACATCGTTCTCATCGTCGACGGAACCTTCCTCGGGCGGCCCGAATTGTCGGATGCCTGGGACGTGCACCTGTTTCTCCGGACCAGCCGCGACATGGCCCGCGCGCGCGGCGTGGCGCGGGACGAAAGGGCGGGTAGCGAGACCGATCAAGTCAAATCAAGCTACGATCTGCGATATCTGCCCGCGTTTGATCTGTATCTCTCCGAGGCCAACCCGGAAGCGGAAGCAGACATCCTCATTGATCTTGAGGATTTTTCATCGCCCCGCATCATCAGGATGCCAGCATCAGTGAAGTGACGCTCTGCTCCGCCGAAGTGAGTGAACATTCATCACCGCTCCTTCCAGATCGCGCTGACTTGTGCACCCAAGAATCCGTCTGAACTGTCCACACCGGCGTGTGGACAGTTTCTGGACGGTTTTGAGGGCGGGGTTTTCAATTAAAAGGTGCAGAGTGAGGAACCCCCTTGATTCCGCGCCGCGCCTCCGCCATAAGCCGCCACTTCCGGACTCCGGGGCGACGGCATTGCCCCCAGTCCGTGTATCCAGGGCCGCCCAAACGGGTGTGAGCTCTACAGTATGAGGAGAGAAACATGCCGAAGATGAAGACCAAGAAGGCCGCTGCCAAGCGGTTCAAGATCACCGCGACCGGAAAGTTGAAGCATGGCGTGGCCGGCAAACGCCACCGCCTGATCAACCACAATTCCAAATACATCCGCCAGAACCGCGGCACGTCCGTCGGGGCCAAGGCCGATGAAGCCCGCGTCAAGAAGTACCTGCCTTACGGCTTGTAGTCTTCTAACCCACTGATCTTGAACACGAATTGACAGGAGGCAACCATGCCCCGTTCCCGCGCCAAAGTCCCCGCCCACGCCCGCCACAAGAAAATCCTGAAGCAGGCCAAGGGTTTCCGTAACCGCCGCAAGAATACCTTCACCAACGCCGTCGCTGCCGTCTGGAAAGCCGGCGAGTATGCCTATGTCGGCCGCAAGGTGAAGAAGCGCTCTTTCCGCTCGCTCTGGATCCAGCGCATCAACGCCGCTGTCCGGATCCACGACGAGAACCTCACTTATTCCAGCTTTATCAATGGCTTGACCAAGGCCGGCATCGAAGTTGACCGCAAGGTCATGGCCGACCTCGCCGTGCGCGAGCCAGAGGCCTTCGGTGCCCTCGTCGCCCAAGCCAAATCAGCCCTCGCCTAAGGAGATCGACCGATGAGCAAGTCCCCGAGCAGCGTTCTCCACCCGAGCAAGAAACCGCGCGTCAAACGCCGGAACTCCAAATGGACCGCCAATCTCTCCAAACGCGCCAACATCGGCATTTTTGGCAACACCAAGAAAGCCCGCAATGCCCGCAAGAAGGCTGCCCGCGCGTAATCTGACTGCGCCCGCTGGCACATCGCCCGCGCCTGAATTAAGCCTCCCGTGACCTGTGTCGCGGGAGGCTTTTTACATGGGCGTGACGAAGCTGAGCTCGATGCTGCGGATTCCGCTGGGCCTCGGCCTGGTGGGCTTCGCTGTGGCGACCGGGCTGGCCCAGCGTTCGCCCTGGATCCTGCCCTTCCTGGCGGCGGGTTTCACGCTGGCCTACCTGTTCGGCCAGCTGCGCACCTGGCGCCATGCCCGCAATGCCGGAAAGCTGCGCGCCTACTGGCTGCAGCTGCCGGCGGATTTCGGCGTGCAGCTGCTGCTGGTCTCGGCGCTCTACCTGATCGGCTTCGGCCTCGGCGCCCTCGTGCGGGGCGCCGTTGATGTGGCGCCCTTCAGGCCGGGGGATGCCATCTGGCCCCTCGCGGTGGGCGCTGTGGGGGTGATCATGGGCCTGTACATCGACCGCCTCGAGGGCAAGCCTTCAAGCTTCCTGCCGCTCTGGATGAACTCCGGCGAGGACAGCCCACCGGAAAACTTTGCTGACCTTGAGCTGCTGGCCGAGCCGGTGACGCTGGAGTCGTTCTACTCGGGCGGCCCGGCGGAGGCGTCCGGCCTCAGCGAAGATGACATCACCCGCGTCGAGGCGCGGTTGGGCAGGGCGCTTCCGGACACGCTGATCGCGCTCTACCGGCTGCAGAATGGTGGCAGCGTTGCGGGCCTGTGCATCCCGAAGCGCGGCATCGCCGATCCGGACCGCTACGAGCACGTGATGACGCCGTTCGGCGCCTACAACGATCTGGTGCCCGCCGACAGCCTGCGCACGGTCTGGGACACCGTCTGCGATTATGCCAATCCGAACAATCCCGACGAGGCCAGCCAGTTCCCGGACGGCAGCAAGGCGATGATCGTGCTGGCCCAATGGTACCGGGAAACCCTGTTCCTGGACTATAACCAGCCGGGCGCGCCGCGGGTCGGGTTTACCGATTTTGACCGGTTTGATCTCGACGGCGAGCCGGACCCGGTGATCTGGTGGCCGGATTTTGACGCCTTCTTTGCCAGCCTGCGCCACTACGAACCGGTCTGACCCGCATTCAAGCGGGTTGGCGTGGGCCGCGGACGCCGCTAAACACCCGGCTTGGTTTTCTGGAAGGGGCATTCCGTGTCCGACATGACATCTATCGAGCAGGAAGTGCTGTCCGCCATTCAGGGCGCGACAAGCCTTGAGGCGCTGGACGCGGTCCGGGTCGCCGAGCTCGGCAAGAAGGGCCGGGTCTCCGGCCTGATGGGCACGCTGGGCGCCATGTCGCCCGACGAGCGCAAGGAAAAAGGCCCCGCCCTCAATGCCCTGAAGGTGCGGATCGAAGACGCCGTCCGCCTGCGCAAGGGCGCGCTCGAGGCCAGGGCGCTCGAAGCCCAGCTCGTGCGCGAGAAAGTGGACCTGACCCTGCCGGCGTCCCCGTCGGCCGGGGAAGGGGCGCTACATCCGGTGATGCAGGTGTTCGAGGAAATCGCCGCGATCTTCGGCGACATGGGTTTCCGCGTGGCGGACGGCCCGGACATCGAGGATGACTGGCACAACTTCACGGCGCTGAACTTCCCCGAAGGCCACCCGGCGCGCGAGACACATGACACCTTCTTCCTGAAGCAGGGCGACAATGCGCTGCCAAAAGTGCTCCGTACCCATACGAGCCCGGTGCAGGTGCGCACCATGATGACCGACAAGCCGCCGATCCGCATCCTCGTCCCGGGGCGGGTGTTCCGCAATGACTGGGACGCGACGCACACGCCGATGTTCCACCAGGTCGAAGGTCTCGTCATCGAGGAAGGCATCCACATGGGCCACCTCAAGGGCTGCCTTGTCGATTTCGTGAAGGCCTTCTTCGAGGTCGACAATGTCGTCGCCCGGTTCCGTCCGCACTTCTTTCCGTTCACGGAGCCTTCGGGCGAGATGGACGTGCAGTGTCTGCGCTCCGGCGGTGTCGTCGAGGTGGGCAAGGGTACGGACTGGCTGGAAGTGCTCGGTTGCGGCATGGTGCATCCCAATGTGCTGCGCAATTGCGGGCTCGATCCGGCGGTCCACCAGGGCTTCGCCTTCGGGATGGGCGTCGACCGTCTCGCCATGCTGAAATACGGCATGCCGGACCTGCGCCCCTATTTCGAGGCGGATCCGCAGTGGACGCGCCATTACGGCTTTTCACCCTGGCTCACGCCGTCCGTCAGCGGAGGGTTGTCGTGACAGTCTTCGCCGATTGGCGCACCCTGAAACAGTTCCGGTTCGGCGACAGCCCCGAGCTGGCCGAACGGCTGGCTGCGCTGGTGATCGCCGGCGTGAAGACAGCGACCTGTTCAGCGGTGTCCGAAGTGATGGAAACATCCATTGGCGAGCAGCAGGTTGTGCTGTCCGGCAGCGGCGTTCCGGTGGCGGTCATCGAGACGGTGACGCTGGATGTCTTGCCCCTCGCCAACGTGACGCCTGCGCAGGCGGCTCTGGAAGGCGAAGGCGATCTCAGCCATGCTTACTGGCTTGATGCGCACACGGATTACTTCACGCGTGAAGGTACCTACGCGCCGGACATGCAGGTCATGTTCGAGACTTTCCGTCTGGTGGAGACACTGGACGCCGACTTTGCGGCGCGCGCCAACGAACACGTTCAGGCAGAACGCGCGGAAGCGCACGCTGCAGGCTATAACGCTCTTGGAGCAGTTGCATGAAATTCACCCTCTCCTGGCTGCACGATCACCTTGTCACCAAGGCCTCGCTCGATGAGATTCTAGGATTCATGGGCAAGGCCGGTCTCGAGGTCGAGCACGTCACCGACCCCAAGAAGGCGCTGGCGCCGTTCACGGTCTGCAAGGTGCTGGAAGCCGAGCCTCATCCGCAAGCGGACAAGCTTCGCGTGTGCAAGGTCGACACGATCGACGGCGTCAAGCAGATCGTCTGCGGCGCGCCGAATGCGCGGGCCGGGATGACCGCCATCTATGCGCCGCTCGGGACCTGGATTCCCGGCCTCAACATGGCGCTCGACAAGAAGCCGCGCGCCATTCGCGGCATCGACAGTCATGGCATGATGTGTTCGACGCGCGAGCTGGAACTCGGCGACGATCATGACGGCATCATCGACCTGAACGGCGACTACACGGTCGGCATGCCGGCGTCCGAAGCCCTCGGTGCGACCGACGCCGTCATCGATTTCGAGGTCACGCCCAACCGGCCGGACTGGCTTGGCGTACAAGGCATTGCGCGCGATCTCGCGGCGGCCGGCGCGGGCCGGTTCCTGCGCAATGACCCGAAAAAAGTGTCGGGCAGCGGCGATTGCCCAGTCGAGATCAAGCTTGAAGCGCCGGACGCCTGCCCGATGTTCGCCGGCGCCCTCGTGCGCGGCGTCACCAATGGTCCGTCCCCGGACTGGATGCAGGCGCGCCTCAAGGCGGCCGGTCTCCAGCCGCGCTCGCTGCTGGTTGACGTCACCAACTTCATCTCCCTCGACCGGGCCCGCCCGCTGCACGTCTATGACGCGGCGAAGCTCACCGGCGCAGTTGTCGCGCGGCTTGGCAAGAAAGGCGAAACGCTCGAGGCGCTGGACGGCAAAACCTACAAGATCACCGAAGACATGTGCGTCATTGCCGATGGCTCCGGGGTTATCGGACTTGGCGGCGTGATGGGGGGCGAGTCGACGGCTGTCTCCGCCGAGACGTCCGATGTGTTCATTGAAAGCGCCTGGTTCGATCCGCTGCGCACGGCGCGCACGGGCCGGGTCACCGGCATCCATTCCGATGCGCGCTACCGGTTCGAGCGCGGGGTTGATCCTCAAAGCTGCGTCGACGGGCTCAACCTGGCGCTCGCCCTGATCCTTGAATATGGCGGCGGAACCGCCACCAAGGGCCGGGTGGCCGGCAGCATTCCGGCGCGTATTCAGAAGGTCACCTTCTATCACGGGGATGTCGAGCGTCTTACGGGTCTCGTCGTCAAGCCGGCCGAGATGAAGCGGATCCTCAAGGACCTCGAAATCGACGTCGAGGACGCGGGCGATGCCTGGTATCTTCTGCCGCCCTCGCACCGGTTCGACATTGATCGGTCTGCGGACATTGTGGAAGAGATTGCGCGCCTTGTCGGCTATGACCAGTTGCCGACACGCTCGTTGCCGATGCTGGAGGGCATGAAGCAGGGCGTCGCGGCGACCCGCCAGTCGCGTGTCTCCATTGCCCGTCGCGCGATGGCGGCACGCGGATTCCTTGAAGCCGTCACATGGAGCTTCATGGCGAAGGAGCACGCCGGCCTCTTCGGCAAGATCGACGAGGCGTTGACGGTTGCAAACCCGGTGGCCAGCGAACTCAACTACATGCGCCCTTCGGCGCTGGCAAACCTCGCGCAGGCGGCCCAGCGCGCGGCTAACCGGGGCGAACGCAGCATCCGCCTGTTCGAAGCCGGTCCGATTTATCTGGGCGATGGCCCGAAAGATCAGCGTACGGTCATTGCCGCCCTCGTTCAGCCGGCCGTCCAGCGCCATTGGCAGGGCTCCCCTCAGCCCTATGACGCCTTCGCCGCCAAGGCGGACCTGTTTGCGGTGCTCGCCGCGCTCGGCCAGCCGGGCGACAAGTTCCAGGTGGGCCCGGCGACGCAGCCGCACTGGCATCCCGGCCAGTCCGCCAGCCTGAAGCTCGGTCCGAAAATGACGGTCGCGAACTTCGGCGCGCTGCACCCGGCCGTGCTCAAGGCGCTGGATGTCGACGGCCCCGTCTACGCGTTCGAGCTGAACCTCAACGCCCTGCCGGTGATGAAGGCGAAGTCGACCAAGACCAAGCCCGTGCTCGAACGGGCCGACCTGACGCCGATCCGGCGCGACCTGGCCTTCGTGGTCGATGCGGACGTGGCGGCGGGCGAACTGGTGCGCCATGCACTGGGCGCGGAGAAGCTGCTGATCTCGAAGGTGGATGTGTTTGACGTCTACCAGGGGCAGGGCGTCGCCGAGGGCAAGAAGTCTGTCGCCTTCGAAGTCACGATTCAGCCGCGCGAAGCGCTGAAGGACGACCAGATCCAGGCGATCATGGACCGTGTCATCGCATCCGTGTCAAAAGGAACGGGCGGCGTGTTGCGGGGTTAGCGCGAAGGAGGCCGAATGCGCGTGAAGCAGTGGCTCTATGTCCAGCTCGTGCCGGAGGCGCGTGCGTCCGGCATTTCGAAGCTGAACCTGGTCATCGTCGGCGTGGTGCTGGCCTCGTTCCTGTTTCTCGCGCTGGAAACCGAGCCGGTGCTGAACCGCGATCCGCGCTGGCTGCAGGCCTTCCATCTCTTCAATGTCGTGGTACTGACGATCTTCACGCTGGAATATCTGGCGCGGCTGTGGGTGGCGGGGATCGACCCGCACTTCAAGGGCATCGGCGGGCGCCTGAAGTATGCGACGCGGTTCTATTCGATTGCCGATCTCCTCGCTTTTCTGCCGGAACTGATCGTGATGGCGATGGGCGGCGGCGGGTCGCTGCTCGTGCTGCGGGTGTTACGGCTTGCGCGGCTCGTGAAGATCGCGCGGTTCATGCCGGCTTTTGACGCGCTCGGCGCCGCATTGCGCCGGTCAAGTTCGCAGCTCCTGACCAGCCTCGCCGTGGCGCTCACGCTCGTCTATGTCGCGGCGGTGCTCCTGTATTTCGTCGAGGGGGTCGGCGGTCAGCAGCAGGAGCAGTTTGCCTCCATTCCGCGCGCGATCTGGTGGGCGGTCGCCACGCTGACCACGGTCGGCTATGGCGATGTCTATCCGGTCACGCCGCTCGGGCGTTTCTTCTCGGCGATCATCGCAATTGCGGGTATCGGGGTTGTGGCGTTGCCGGCCGGTGTGTTTGCCAGCGCCTTTTCGGATGAACTCAGGGAACGCCGCGAGCGGGGATCACGCCAATGACCGACACGAAGACTGCGCTGAACGTGGCGGTGGCCGGTGTGGCCGGGCGCATGGGCCGCCAGCTCGCTGCGATGGTGCTGAGCCGCGGGCTGACGCTGTCGGGCGCGAGCGAAACGCCTGCCGCAGGTGTGTTCGATGAGGATGTGGGTGTGCTGGCTGGACAGCGTCCCATCGGCGTGTGGCCTTCGCTGCACGTCAGCGAAGCGGCGGCCGGCGCGGATGTGTGGATCGATTTCAC
>JBGSOU010000025.1:0-4323 GCA_041739025.1 Hyphomonas sp. | reverse complement strand
GGCGGCGCGGATCAGGCCGGCGATCCGTTCAGCGAGGGCCGGGGCACCCGGCGCGGGATAGCGCTGCTCGAACAGGATCTGCGGGAAGCCGCCGAAATCGTGGATCGTCTCGTTTACCTCGACGGCGTTGAGCGCCGGAACATGGGTTTCCCAATGCGCGGACACCACAAGGATCGCCTTCGGCCGGGGAAGGGTGCGGCCGAGTTCGCGCAGGAAATCGCGCGCGGGCACGTCGTCGAACAGCAAGGTCGGCGAGCCGTGGGACACAAAGATCGGGGCCAACATGGGCGGGTCTCCGGGTATCTGCAGCCTCGCAGATAGGACCTCAGGGCCCGGGCTGTCAGCCTTCGGCCTCCGGCTAACACCTATGCCGTTACGGCATGACCGCTTCAGAGTTGCGTGCAGGCGCCCGCTCGGCCTATCACCGTCGCCGAGAAACCATTGAGGGAGACCGCCATGCGCGACGTTGTGATCTGTGAACCCGTTCGGACGGCTGTCGGCGGATTTGGCGGGTCATACCGCGATGTGCATGCGCATGTGCTCGGCGCCACGGTGGTGGCGGGGCTGATGGCGCGCACGAAGTTGCCCGGCGACAAGGTCGACGACGTCATCTTCGCGCAGTGCTATTCCTCGATGGACGCGCCGGCGCTTGGCCGTGTCGTGGCGCTCGACGCCGGCCTTCCGGTTGAAGTGACCGGCATGCAGATCGACCGGCGCTGCGGCTCCGGCCTGCAGGCGATCATCAACGCGACGATGCAGGTGGCGACCGGCGCGATGGACTGCGTGATCGCGGGCGGCGCTGAATCGATGAGCAACGCGCCGTTCTATTCCACCGGCCTGCGCTGGGGCCTCGGCCAGGGCAACATGACCATCAATGACGGCCTCGTGAATGGCCGCATCACGGCCGGCGGCAAGAATTTCCCGGTACCCGGCGGCATGCTGGAGACGGCAGAGAACCTTCGCCGCGAGTACCAGATCACCCGCGCCGCGCAGGACGAATTCGCCGCCGCCAGCCATGCAAAGGCCGTCGCCGCGCAGAAGAACGGCGTGTTCGATGAGGAGATCATTCCGGTCACCGTTCCGGGCCGCAAGGGCGACACGGTCGTGACCAGGGATGAACATCCGCGTGCGGATTCCACCGTCGACGTGCTCGGCAAGCTGAAGGCCATCCGGCTGAAGCAGGATCCCGACGCCACCGTGACCGCCGGCAATGCCAGCGGCCAGAATGACGGCGCCTCCGCCTGTCTCGTGCTGACGCGCGAGATGGCAGATCAATACGGCCTGAAGCCGATGGCGCGGCTGGTGTCCTGGGCCGCCGGCGGTGTCGGCCCGGCCGTGATGGGAATCGGCCCTGTTCCGTCGACGGAGAAAGCGCTGAAGAAGGCCGGCCTCACGTTGAAGGACCTTGACCTGATCGAACTCAACGAAGCCTTCGCCGCGCAGGTGCTCGCCTGCACCAAGGCGATGGGCTTCGCCAAGGAAGACTTCGCCCGTCTCAACGTGCACGGCTCGGGCATTTCGCTGGGCCACCCGGTAGGCGCGACCGGCGGACGGATCCTCGCCACGCTGCTGCGGGAGATGGACCGCCGCGAGGCGCGCTACGGCCTCGAGACGATGTGCATCGGCGGCGGGCAGGGGCTGGCCGCGATATTCGAACGGGTCAGCTGAGCGGGTCCCGAATCGGCACATCCCGAAACCTGACAGATAAATAACTTGCCAATTCGCGGCGGGGGGTGCATATGCCCCCCATCGACATTGGCCGGACAATCAGGCGCAGCTCCCCGAAACGGGCGCAGTTTCAGACAAACCCTCCAAAATTTCGATATGCAAGGGCTGGCGCATTGTCAGCCCACAAACTGGTATGAGACTAACTTATATGACGAACGGTACTGTGAAATTCTTCAACAGCCAAAAAGGCTTCGGCTTCATCGCGCCTGCAAACGGCGGCAATGACGTCTTTGTGCACGTGACGGCGCTTGAGCGCTCGGGCATTGCGACCCTGAACGAAGGCCAGAAGGTCAACTTCGACACGGCCAAAGATCAGCGCTCCGGCAAGGTTGCCGTGAGCACGATCGAACTGGCGTAAGACCAGACTCGCTGCTGGCGCCGCGCCTCGCGCGCGGCCGCAACGGCAGCAAACTGAAAAGGCGCGTTCCGGAAACGGGGCGCGCTTTTTTGTTGGGCGCGACTCAGAAGCCTGCGGACACACCGATCACGATGTGATGATTGTCTTCATCTTCCGCGCCGCCGATCCCGTTCCGGTGCTGGTTCATGTAGCCCAACTCCCAATCCGTCTCGCCGGTCTTCCATTTGACCACGGCTTTCGCCCGGTTTTCCTGAAACCCCTCCTGATGGCCCCAATCGGTCTTGTTCAGGCCGAACGTCAGTTCGTCGCTGATGTTCAGATTCAGCCCGGTGCTGCCGATGGGGTGTTCGAAGGCGAACTGCTGGCGCGCACGCCAGCCGGTTCGATCCGCTCCCACGCGCCAGCGCTGTTCGATCCGTGTGCGGCCATTGAATGTGCCGCTCCCGGCCTTGGCGATGGCATAAGACACCTGTTGCCACAGGCGATGTTCCTCGCTGTCCGGTCCGCTGCGGCGCTGGACGGCGTAGAGATACCCGCCGCTCAGCTTCAGGTGATCGCCGAGCGCATAGGAAAGGCCGGGGCGTATTTCGACCGTGTCGAGATCGCCATCCGGCTGGAAGCGCAGTTCGTTGTTGAGTTCGAACTCGAAGCGAGCGCCGTCCGGTGACGGGGCTTTCAAGTTGATTGTTGACCAGATCTGGTTCTCGGCCAGGGCCGGCGCCGTGACGAACAGGCAGGCGCTGCAGGCCAGCAGGTGTTTGCGAAACATAGGCGGCCCCGTGCGCGTTCCCGGTCCTCACTGCTGTGGGACCGATGTTTGAATGCACGCGCGGTAGTCCGCAAAAAAGGATCTTTTGTGACAATCTCTACAAAAACATACAAAATAATGTCACAGCCCGAAAAACAGCGTCACGACCGCGATACAGGCGATGTTCAGCCACAGCCCCGCCTTGGCCATGCGGGCGATGGAAACCTGCCGTGTGCCGAAGATCACGGCGTTGGGGCCCGTCGCAATCGGCAGCATGAAGGCGCAGGACGCCGCCATCGCACAGGGAATGACGAGGCTGGCAACGTCGATTCCGGTGGCGGTGGCCAAGGCGCCCAGGACCGGGAGGAAGGTCGTCATGGCGGCGACATTGGACATCACCTCGGTGAGAAAGATCAGCAAGGTCACGACCACGAGGATCAGCAGGATCGGCGGCAGCACCCCGAGGCCCGCAAGGGATGTGCCCAGCCAAGTGGCAAGCCCCGAGGCCTGAACCGCTGCCGCAATCGACAGGCCGCCTCCGAACAGCAGCACCACGTCCCACGGGATCGACTTTCCGTCGTCCCAGTCGAGCAGCGCAAAGCCGCGGCCCGCTTCGGCGGTCTTCGGGTCACCATGCGGCACGAGGAACATCAGGACGGCGCCGATGATCGCTATGCCCATGTCGGTGAGCCCGGCAAGGCCCGGGACTTTCACCAGCTGTTCCCGGAAGATCCAGGCCGATGCGATCACCGCAAACACGATGGCGACCCGGGCTTCAGGTCTTGAAATCCGGCCAAGGGCGCCATGCTGTGACCTGATTTCGGCCTGCGCCGCCCGGGCCCCGGCCGCATCGGATTTCAGCCCCCAGGTCACCACCAGCCAGGCGGCCGGCAGCATCAATCCGGCGACCGGCAGGCCAATCGACATCCATTGGCGAAACGAGATCGTGATATCCGCATTCTCGGCGAGCCAGCCCATGGCGATCAGGTTGGTCGGCGTGCCGACCGGCGTGGCGAGGCCGCCAATGGAGGCTGCATAGGCAACCCCCAGAAGCAGCGCGCCCGCCAGCCGCATGCCGCCGCCCGCCGCCAGCGCCACCGACATCGCAATCGGCGCCATCATCAGGCTGGTGGCCGTGTTGGAAATCCACATCGACAGCAGCGCGGTGGTCAGCATGAACCCGGCCGCCAGCAGTTTCAGCCGCGCGCCTGACACCATCAACACGTTCAGCGCAATGCGCCGGTGAAGGTTCCATTTTTCGATCGCCAGCGCGACGATGAAGCCGCCAAACAGCAGCAGAACGGTCGGGTCCGCGTAGGGCGCCGCCACCGCTTTCAGCGGCATCACTTCGAACAGCGGCAGGATGGCCAGCGGCAGCAGCGACTTGATCGCAATCGGCACGGCTTCGCTCGCCCACCAGACGGCCATCAGCACCAGCAGCCCCGCAACCTTCAGGCCCACCGGCTCAAGACCGGCGGGGGCCGGCAGC
>JBGSOU010000605.1:0-10485 GCA_041739025.1 Hyphomonas sp. | reverse complement strand
CCGCCGTCAGGTGACCGGCCTTGACCAGCCCTTGCCGGAACGCCGTGGCCTCGGCGCGGCGGCATTCGAAACAGGGCCGGTGACCGGCCGCCAGCGCGGTGGCCTCGTCCAGGAAAAACAGTTCCGTATACAGACCGGGCTGCATCAGCGCCCGCCTGCGGTTCTTGAACTCCAGAACGCAGATGATCCATTGGCGGCTCGCCCAGTGCCGGTTCTTCAGGGTCTGGTCATCGCGGTGGAAACACCCGCCCCGGTTTCCCATCAACAGGCCGCGTGCCGCGACGGCGTGCACCAGGCCGAACGGATCAACGCGGTTCTGAAGTGGCACGCCGGTTTCCTTTTTTCGTGTAAGGTATCTGCCGGTGGCACGACTAAATGTCAAAATGGTCAATGTGGAGCCCTTGATGCCCGGTCCGGTCAAAACGATCCTCGCTGCCTTTGTTCTGTGGGGGGCTGCGTTTCCCGCCGGGGCCGCGCCGATGTCCAACGCCGCACTTCAGGCGAAGCTGGAGGCGGTGCAATCCGAGGTGGGCCTCGTTGCGCTCGGGGCGGTCGTAGCGGACGCAGACGGCACGATCCTCGCCAGCGCCGTCACGGGTGAACGCCGGCGAGGCAGCGGCGAGGCAACCCAGATCAGCGATGCCTGGCACATCGGCTCCAACACCAAGATGCTGACCGCGCTGCTCTATGCCCGTCTCGTCGAGGCAGGCGAGGCTAAATGGGGCGCAACGCTGCCCGATCTGTTCCCCGATCTGGCGGCCGAAATGGACCCCGCCTGGCGCGCGGTGACCATCGAACATCTCTTGTCGCATCGCAGCGGCCTCGCGGCCAATCCGGGTGCGGGATGGTTCATCAGCAGCCGTTTCGATACCGCCAGCATGACGACCCAGCGCACGAAGCTGGCGAAGGCGTTCCTTTCGCGCCCGCCGCCGGGCGAAGTGGGCGCGTTTCAATACAGCAATCTGGGCTTCATGATCGCCGGGGCTGCGCTCGACCGCATCGCGGCCGATCAGGGCAAGCGCGGCTATGAGGCCCTGTTTCTTGCGCAGCTCGCGCCGAAAGGTGAAGGCTGGGGCTTTGGCCCGCCGCCGCGCGGCATAGAAGGCCATGCGACCGGCCTGTTTGGCGGCCTGAAAGCCCAGGGCAAGGGGGAGGGTGCCGACAATCCGCCCGCGCTCGCGCCTGCCGGAACGCTGCACATTCCGCTCAAGTCACATGCCCGTTTCCTGAGCCAGTTCCTGAAGCCCGATGCGGCCTTGCAGAAGCTCCTCGCGCCGTATCCGGACGAGGCATCGGATTATGCGCTGGGATGGGGTGTGGTGACCCTAGAGCCGCTTGGGCGGGTCTACACGCACAATGGGTCCAACACGATGTGGATGTCGACGGTGATGTTGGTGCCGGAGGCCGGGCTGGTGGTCATTGTGAACACCAACAGTTTCAGCGACGCGGCGGCCAAGGCAACGACGTCGCTCGCCGAGGAACTCGCGCTTCAATATGCGAAAAGCCCGCCGGAGGATTAGCTCCGGCGGGCTCGTCAATCATTGGGGGGATGATCAGTAGCGCTCGACGGCCATGGCGATGCCTTCGCCGCCGCCGATGCAGAGCGAGGCCATGCCCTTCTTGACGCCGCGATCTTCCATCGCCGCGATCAGGGTGATCAGCACACGCGCGCCCGACGCGCCAATCGGGTGACCCATGGCGCAGGCGCCGCCATTCACGTTCAGCTTGTCATGGCTGATGCCGAGCTCTTTCATGGCGATCATCGGAACGACGGCGAAGGCCTCGTTGACCTCCCAGAGGTCGACATCCTCAACCGTCCATCCCGCCTTCGCGAGGGCTTTCTTCATCGCGGGCACCGGCGCCGTGGTGAAATATTCCGGCTCGTGCGCGTGGCTGGAGGAGGCGACAATTTTCGCCAGCGGCTTCAGGCCGCGCTTCTTGGCTTCGGATTCGCGCATCAGCACCATCGCCGCGGCGCCGTCGGAAATGGCCGAGGCGTTGGCAGCGGTCACCGTGCCGTCCTTGGAGAAGGCCGGCTTGAGTGTCGGGATCTTGTCCGGCATCGCGGTGCGCGGCAGCTCGTCCGTGTCGATGATCGTGTCACCCTTCTTGCCCTTGACGGTCACCGGCGTGATCTCGCGCTTGAACTTGCCGTTCTTCGTGGCGTTCTGCGCGCGCGTCAGCGTTTCGAGGGCGTAGGCATCCTGCTGCTCGCGGGTGAACTGGTATTCGCCGGCAATCTTGTCGGCGAACACGCCCATCGGGCCTTTCGCGTAGGCATCGGTCAGGCCGTCGAGGGCCATGTGGTCTTCGGCGCCCATCGTACCGTACTTGTGACCCTTGCGGATGTTCATCAGGTGCGGGGCGTTGGTCATGGATTCCATGCCGCCGACGATGACGATGTTGGCGTCGCCGGCGAGGATCGCATTGCGGCCCATCACGGCGGCCTGCATGCCCGAGCCGCACATCTTGTTGATCGTTACCGCTTCGAGACCCTTGTCCTCACCCGCCTTGATGCCGGCCTGGCGGGCAGGGGCCTGGCCCTGGCCGGCGGGAAGGCAGTTGCCCATGATGATCTCGTTGGCATCGCCCGGCTTCAGCCCGGCTTCGGCCACGGCCGCCTTGACGGCCAGCGCGCCGAGTTCATTGGCTGAAAAGCCGGCGAGGTCGCCCAGCAGGCCGCCCATCGGGGTGCGGGCCATACCAACGATGACAACCGGATCTTTATCGGACATGAGGGCATTCCTTCCTGAAGTTTTTTGCGAGTGCGTTATAGGCACTTAGGCGCCCTGACGCCAAGGCCGTCAAGCCGGGTCCGGGTCAACTGCCGAGGGCCGCCTCGATGTCGGCGATCAGTTCGGCGTCGGCAGGCCGGGTGGCAGACGGGTAGGCCTTCAGCGGTGTCCCGTCGCCGGAGACCAGCACCTTGTGGAAGTTCCATTTCGGCTGGGCCGGCTCACCGAGTGCGGCGACGGCGGCCGTATAGAAAGGGTGCGCGCCGGCGCCCGTGACGGGATACTTCTTGGTCAGCGGAAAAGTGACGCCATAGTTGATCTCGCAGAAGGTCTGAACCTCGGACTCGGTGCCCGGCTCCTGCGCGCCAAAGTCGTTGGACGGCACGCCCACGATCACCAGGCCATCCGCCTTCTTGGCTTCGTAGAGCGCCTCAAGACCCTTGTACTGGGGCGTGAACCCGCATTTGGAGGCGGTGTTGACCACCAGGATGGCCTGCGCGCCGAGCGTTGTCAGGTCGAGCGGCTTGCCATTGATGGAGATGAAGGTCGTTGCTGTCATGGGCGGGGTTTCCTTGGAGGCGGCAGGGGCGGACGCCCGCGTTTCGCTGCAGGCCGGCGGAGCCAGCAGGGCAAACAGGAGGGCAGCGGCGGCGGCAAGGCGGGAAGAGGGCATGGGACGGCTCCTTTGAGCAACTGCCAGGCTCAAGCTAGGCCGCGCAGGCGGCGCGTCACGCCGGAAGGCCTATTTCTTCTTCTTGCCGTTGGGCGCTTTCTCGGAGGGCGCGTCGATTTCGAAGGTCATCTGCATGTTGACACGGTACAGGTCGATCTTGCCGTTCTTGACCGTCGTCGACATCGAGTTGACGTGGCAAGAAGCGAGACCGCGCACGGTCGCGGAAAACCGGCTGACGCCGGTCTGGATCGCATCTTCGAACGACTTCGAAGACTCGGCCAGGATCTGTTCGGATTTCATGATGGCCATGTGTCACGTCCTTCCTTGGCTGGGTGAGCAAGGACCAGTGAGCGCCTGTCGGGGAGGTTTGGCAAGCCCGGCGGCCGGGCCGGGGCGCGCGTCAGCGGCCGCGGATGCGCAGGCCGGCTTCCGAATTCTTCTGCCAGATCACGTCGGCGGGGCCTTCAAGACCTACCGAGCGGGCAGACAGCGTGACAATCGCCGGCAGGCTTTCATTGGTCGGAAAGCGGATGCGGACGCCCGTGTCGGTGAAGTCCATGACGACGCCCTTGCGGCGATAACCCGATTCATAGGTCACGTACGCTTCGCGGTAGACGTGCGAGCGGACCGGGCGGGCGCTGTCGGGCGGTGTCGCAACGACGTGCTCGACCCGGTTCGGCTGAACGGTTGGCTTTTTGGTACCGAAGAGGCGAGGCAGCAGGGACATGTTTGGCAGGGCTTTTCGCAGCATTCTGAGACAGTTCGCGTATCAGGATGCATAAACCGCGCCAGTTAAAATGAAATTGCGGCCGCAGCCCGGTTCTGGGGCTACGGCCGCGTTTCTAGACGGATTTTTGGGTTACCAGATCCGGATGCGCTCTTCCGGCGGCAGGTAAAGGGCGTCCTCGGGGGTTACACCGAACGCTTCGTACCATTCGTCGAAGTTCCGGACCACGCCGTTGATCCGGTATTCCGGCGGCGAGTGCGGGTCGGTCAGCAGCTGCTGGCGCTTGGCTTCGTCGCGGTACTTCGACCGCCAGACCTGGGCCCAGCCGAGGAAGAAGCGCTGCTCGCCGGTCAGGCCGTCGATCACCGGGGCCTGCTCGACCTCGCTGATCACGCCGTCACCGTCGGTGTCCAGGCTCATCTGGTAGGCTTTGTGGGCCATCGAGAGACCGCCGACATCGCCGATGTTCTCGCCGAGGGTCAGGCGGCCGTTGACGCAGGTCTTGCCCTCGTCGAGCGGGCAATAGCCGTCATACTGGGCGGCCAGGGCGTCGGTGAGCATCCGGAACGCGGCCTGGTCGGTATCGGTCCACCAGTTGTTGAGCGCGCCGAGCGCGTCGAACTTGGCGCCCTGGTCGTCGAAGCCGTGGCCCATTTCGTGGCCGATCACACCGCCGATGGCGCCGTAATTGACCGCCGGATCCGCCGAAAGCCCGAAGAAGGGCGGCTGAAGGATGGCGGCCGGGAACACGATCTCGTTGAAGCTCGGGTTGTAATAGGCATTGACCGTCTGAGGGGTCATGAACCATTCGGTCTTGTCCACCGTCGTGCCAAGCTTGGACATGTTGTCCTTGAAGGCCCATTCGCCGGCCGCGACCGAGTTGTCGAGCGCGTTCGAGCTGACGACCAGCGTCGCATAGGTTTCGAACTCGTCCGGGTAGCCGATCTTCGGATTGAAGCTGTTGAGCTTCTCGACGGCTTTCACCTTCGTGTCATCGCTCATCCAGGTCAGTTCGGCGATGTTGGCGTCCATGGCTTTGCGCAGGTTGGCCACCAGCTCATCCATCGCGGCCTTGTTCTCGGGCGGGAAGTAGCGTTCCACGAACACTTTGCCGATCGCTTCGCCGAGCACGTTCTCGGTTTCGTCGACAGCCCGCTTCCAGCGCTCGCGCTGCTGGGGCTGGCCGCGCAGGGCGGTGCCATAGAAGGCAAACACGGCATCGTCGATGTCGGAAGGCAGAACGGCGGCGTGGTCGATCAGGAAGTGCGCCTTCATGTAGGCCTTCCAGGTGTCGAGCGGCGTTTCGGCGCTGAGCTTGAAGATACCGGCGAAGCCCTGGCCGAGCTTGGTGGCGTCTTCGGCGGTCAGGCCGGCCGCGTCGAGCTCCTCCTTGGTCGGCGGAATTTCGGCGACGAGGTAGTTCGCTTCGCTGCCGACGCCGAGCGTGTCGAGTGCCAGCTGGATCGGAAACGCACCGGACATCGCGACGAACTCGTCGCGGGTCAGCTTGTTGTAGGTGATCTCCGGATTGCGCGAGAGCGTGCGGTCCCAGTCGAGCTTTGCGATCTCGGTTTCGAACGCCATCACTTTCGCGGCTTCAGCGGCCGGATCGGCATAGCCCGCCTTGCCGAGCATGCCGGTCAGCAGCGCCACATATTTGGTGCGCAGGTCGACCGATTTCTCGTCATCCTTCAGGTAGTAATCGCGGTCCGGCATGCCGAGTCCGCCGAGCGACATCTGGAAGATGTAGGTTTCCGGGTCCTTGTCATCGACGAAGACAAAGCCGTTGATCGGCGAAGCATAGCCGACCGTGGCGGTGAGTTTCGCGATGTCGTCGAGATTGGCGACAGCGTCGATCTTATCGAAATAGGGCTGGGCGAGCGCCAGGCCGGCCGCGTTGATCGCATCGGTATTCATGAATGCATTGTAGATCGCGCCGATCTTGCCTTCCGGCGTATCGACGGCCGGTGCGGTCGTGGCGAGATCGTTGATGATCTTCAAGGTGCGCTGTTCGGACTTCTCGCGCAGCAGGTCGAACGAGCCATAGCGCGACTTGTCGGCGGGGATCTCGAACGTGGCGGTCCAGGCGCCGTTCACATAGGCGTTGAAATCGTCGCCCGGTTTCACTGACGTGTCCTGGGCAGTGAGGTTGACGCCCCAGTCGCCCCAGACATCCGGCGCCGACAGCTTCAACTCTTCGGTTTCAACAGGTTTCGCCGTTTCGGCGGCGGCCAGTTCCGGCACGTCCGTTTGCGGATGGTGCGCACAGGCCGTGATCAGGGCGAGCGATGCAGCGCCAAGCAAGAGTCGTTTCATGAGGATACTCCCTGTAAGGCCCCGGCCTTGCGCGCAGGGCAATTGTTGAATCAGAGGTTGGTACGGTCCTATTCTGCCGGAGACGGACGAGCAAGCGTTTCGCCTGTGCTTGTCCCGATCAGTTCGTCTTCGTCGATGGTCGCATGGCCCGAATAGCTTTCACCGATCTGGCGATAGGGCTTGCCGCCCCAGGTCCAGCGGAACACGCGGCCGATCTCGACCCCGATCGCATACAGGGCCGGCACCATCAGCAGCGAGACGAACAGCGCGAACGTCACCGCATAGGCCAGAGACACCACCATCGGCTTCAGGAACTGTGCCTGAACCGACTTTTCGAAGAGCAGCGGCGCAAGGCCCACGAACGTCGTCAGCGAGGTCAGCAGGATCGGGCGGAAGCGCGACACGCCCGCATCGACCAGGGACTGCACGGCGCCGGCGCCTTCATCGCGCCGCTTGTTGACATAATCCAGCAGCACGAGGTTGTCGTTGATCACGACGCCCGCGGCAGCGGCGATCCCGAAGAAGGCGAACATCGCCATCGGCGTGCCGGTCAGTGCGAGGCCGAAAATGGCGCCGCAATAGGCGAAGGGCAAGGCCATCATCAAGAGCACAGGCTGCGAGTAGGATCTGAAGCCCACGGCGAGCAGGATGTACATCGCGCCGATGGCGATCAGCAACAGGCGCTGGATCTCGGCAAAGAATTCCTGCTCCTGCTCGAAGCCGCCCGCTTCGCCGCGCACTACGTCTGGGAATTCCTGCTTGAACTGGGTCCAGAAATCCTTCTCCATCGCGTCCATGATCCGTGCACGGCCGCCATCGCCGAGCACTTCGGCCGACACCGACACCGAGCGCACGCGGTTGCGGCGCACGATCCGGTTGATGCCGGGCGCGAATTCGAAGTCGGCGACCTGGGTGACGGGAATCTCGCGCCCATCGAGTGTCCGGATACGGATGGAGGCGAGGCTGTCGAGATCGTCGCGCGCCTCCTGCGGAAGCCGCACGCGCACTTCGACATCCTGCCCGTCGCGCGGCAGGCGTTGGGCAAGCTCGCCGAAATAGGCCTGGCGCAGCTGGTTCGAGACATCGGCCAGCGTGATGCCGAGCATCTCGGCGCCGGGTTTCAGCGTGATCTGGATCTCCTCGGCCGCCGAGGACAGGTTGTCGGTGATGTCATAGACTTCCGAATAGGTCGCAAGGTGCGCCTTCACATAGTCTGCCGCGGCCCGCAGCCGGTCGAGGTCCGGATGGCTCAGCGCAAACGTCACGCCGGTGTCAGGCCGGTTGAAGGTGAAATCGAAGTTGATCTCTTCGGCGTCCTGGATTTCGCCGGTCCCTTTGCGCAATGCCTCGGCCAGATCCTTCGACGTCACGTCATCCGGGCGGTCTTCCGGCGGCACAAGGCTGATCCAGGCCTGAACTTGTTTGCCACTGGCAACGATGGACGCATCGCGGATCAGGCCTTCCGCGATTTCCGGATGCTGCTTTGCGGTTTCCGCCTTCGCCGCGACGACGCCCGCCTGCAGCTGGTCGCGCACCTGCACGATGCGCTCGAACGGCGTACCGTCCGGCATTTCGATGCTCACCTGGATCAGGTCAGCTTCGATTTCGGGCATGAACTTGAACGGCACGAATCCGCTCGACTGCAGCGCCATGGCGATCGCGAACAGCGAGAAGAAGAACGCTACGGTCGCATAGCGGAACTTGATCGCGAGTTCGAGAACCGGGCGATAGAGGTTGTCGGCAAACCACAGCAAGCTGTCGGCGATCCGGCGTTGCAGGATCATCAGCTTGCCGGTGGGGCCTTCAAACGTCTGCTTCTTCATGTGCGCAAGGTGCGCCGGCAGGATCAACAGGCATTCGACGATGGAAATCAGCAGCGACACGACGACCACGAAGCTGATCTGCTGGGTGAACATGCGGGTCGGGCCGGTCACGAAGGCCCAGGGCAGGAAGGCGATGACGGTGGTCAGAACGCCGAAGATGATCGGCTTCATCACGAGCTGTGTGCCGATGATCGCCGCGTCGAGGCCGTCGCGGCGACCGCTCTCGACCTCCTTGTGGATGTTCTCGCCGACCACGATGGCATCATCCACGATGACGCCGATCACCAGCAGAACGGCAAAGGTCGACAGGATGTTCCAGGAGACGCCGAAGGCCGGAAACAGCAGGATGCTGCCCGCGAAGGCCGTGAAGATGCCCGATGTCACCCAGAAGGCGACCATCGGGCGAAGGAACAGCAGCAGCACGAGCATCACCAGCAGCGCGCCCGACAGGGCCGATGAGGTGATCAGGTCCATGCGGGCCTGGAAGGCTTCGGAATCGTCCCACAGCACGCCGATGTTCACGCCTTCCGGCAGCGCGCCGGACGTATGGTCATTGGCGTTCTTGACGTACTCACGCACGCCTTCGGCATATTTCGTGATGTCCATCTTGTCCGGTTCGGGGATCATCACGAACGCGGTCGTGCGCCCGTTGAAGGTCGCGCGCAGCTTGTCGCTGACAAAGCCGTCGACCACGTTGGCCACATCGGAAACGCGAACCGTACCCTGATCACTGGTCTGGCGAATGATGATTTCGCCGAACTGGTCGGCCGTGTCGGCCAGGTTGCGTGCGGACAGCGAGACATCGCCCACCGGCGACTCGATGCGCCCGCCCGAGGAGTTGAGGGAGGTCTGGCGCACGGCATTGGCGACGTCAGACAGGCTGAGGCCGAAGCGGCGCAGCGCCTCTTCGGACACCTCGATGCTCACCTGTTCGGGCAGCGTGCCTTGCATCTGCGCCAGCTCGCCGCCGGGCAGGGCGGCGATGTCATCGCGCACCTTGTCGGTGATGCGGCGCAGCGTGCGGGCATCGACATCCCCGTTGACGGCAAGTCCCATGAACCAGTTGCGCTGCTCCCAGCGCTCCACCTGCGGCTCGAACGCGGCTTGCGGCAGGTTGTTGATCTGGTCGACGCGCAGCTTCACCTCGTCGAGGAAGGTGTCCATGTCGATGTCATCGCGGCCGCGCACGTTGACCACGCCGACGCCTTCACTGGCGATCGAGGTGAGCCGGTCGAGGCCGTTGATGTCGGCCACGGCTTCTTCGATCCGCGTCACGATCTGGTCTTCGATGTCGCGGGGGCTCGCGCCGGTCCAGGCCACCGAAACCGAGGCGCCTGACACCTTCACGACCGGGAACATTTCCCGTTCCATCGCGGAATAGCCGAACACGCCGCCCGCGAAGAAAATGAACATCAACAGGTTTGCGGCAACCGAATTGCGCGCGAACCAGGCGACGATCCCGTTCATTGGCTGGCTCCTTCGTCAGCGGATTCAGCCTTGGCCACTTCGGTTTCGGACTTGGCCGCGCCGCTCTTTTCGGTCTTTGGCGGGTTGTGGACCTTGACGGTTCCGTCTTCCATCCGCTGCATCACCGTCAGGCTCATGCCATCGAACGGGGCCTGGATCGGGCTGATGATGGCCAGCTCGCCCACTTCTGCGCCCTTGTGGAAATAGGCGCCGTCCCGGTCGGAGAACTCGACATCCACTGTCCGGATGGACAGCTTCCCGGTTTCCGGATCGCCGATATAGAGATTGTCGTCGCCGCGCAGCGCCGAGCGCGGCGCCACCATCACGCGGTCAAGGCTGCGGCCCTGGATCTGTGCGTTGACGAACAATCCGGGCGCCATCGGTGCACCATTGTCCGCACCTTTGCCGAACGGGTCCTTCACTTCGGCGATGACGTTGATCTGACGCGTCTGCGAGTTGACGGCGGCGCCGGTGCGCACCACCTGGCCGCGCCAGGTGCGCGGCTCGCCGCCCACGTTCGCGGTGAAGATCACCTCCGGTCCCGGCGTTTCCTTGCTGTCGGCGAAGGCAATCGGCAAGCCGAGCCGACCGAGTTCGGCGTCCTTCAGCGGCAGGGACACTTCGACCACGTCATTGCCGAAAATCCGGCCAAGCGACTGGCCCGGCGCCACGACCTGGCCAATATCGACGCTGCGTTCGCGCACGCGGCCGTCGAAAGGGGCGATCACGGCCGTGCGGGCCAGC
>JBGSOU010000602.1:0-2503 GCA_041739025.1 Hyphomonas sp. | reverse complement strand
GCCGCGTCACCGGCGCTGGCCGCGAATGGCGTTGCGCAGCTGGCGAGCGGCGCAAGCACCGAAAAGGCGATGACCGCAGCCACCCTGTTGAGTTGCATGGACATCATGTCCTCCCGATTAGGCTTCCAAGTGTTTTTCTGGGTACCGGAACAGAAAACTGATTGACACGCACCCGTTTCGTAAGATCATGACACCGGTTTCCAATCCTGTCCAGCGACGGGCCGGGAGAAAACATTCAGGCCGGCGGGCAGCCCAGAAGGCCCCCGCCCCCAGGGAAGACGCGGCATGGCAGACACACCCTCCTCGACACGATCCGGCGGCCCCGCGACGGATTCGCGGGCGGCGGCGTTCGTTGAGGCGCGTCTCGCCGGACAGGCCCTCGCCACCTATCCCGGCGCCTTTCCCGACAGTCTTGAACAGGCCTACAGCATCCAGTCCCAGGCCATCAGCCTCTGGCCGGACCGGGTCGCCGGCTGGAAGGTCGGACGCATCAATGCCCCCTGGGAGGCGCAGTTCGGCACCGACCGGCTGGCCGGCCCGATCTTCAGCCGCCAGATCACGCAAGCGGCCGCAACCTCCAGCCCCATCCAGCTCTTTGCCGGCGGGTTCGGCGCCGTCGAAGGCGAGATCGTGCTGGAAGTCGGCGCCGACGCGCCCGCCGGAAAGCTCGACTGGTCCCTTGCGGAAGCCATTGAAATCACCGGAAATATCCGCCTCGGCGTCGAAATCGCATCGAGCCCTTTTGCCGGCATCAACGAGTACGGGCCACTGGTCACCATTTCCGACTTCGGCAACAACAACGGTCTTATCCTCGGCGCCGAAATTGCCGGCTGGCGCGGCGCGTCACCGGCGGACTGGAAACTGCGGACCACCATCGACGGCGTCGAAGTGGGCGCAGCGGACTCTCTGTCCGTACCCGGAGGGCCTTTCGAATCCCTGCGCGCCGTGCTCGAAATCTGCGCCCGCCGGGGCCTGCCGCTCCGCCGCGGCATGCAGATCTCGACCGGGGCGGTCACCGGCGTGCACCCGATCGCGCCCGGCCAGACCACCGGGATCGAAATGCAAGGCTTGCCCGCCATCCTCTGTCACGCCGAACAGGTCCCGAGCCCGCAGTCCCAGCCCAACCCTGCCTGACCGGGAGGGCCCGTCCGCAGCCTGCGGGGAAACGCCTCCAGAAAATCATCCGCACCCCGGAAATTGCTACCGGTAACAGCGTTCGGCGCCGCGCGCGGCGGCCGCCGCTCGAAGGCGCGCCTCCACCCCTGGGAGAAATTCCCGTCCCCTCCGGTCCCCGCCTTGCTGTCTCCGGCACCGGCCCGGCTTCAAGGCGACAGGTCTCGCGCCGGTTTGTCCTCCGCCTACGGATCGATCCGGCCCGCTTCGCTAGGCGCGCGCCGGCTCAAGAACACGCCTCTCCCAGAACCCGGCAACGCCATTCCGGATAGGCCGTCTGCAGAAACGCCGCCGCCCAGTCGCCATACCAGTGATAGCCGGTGCGCCGCTCCGGATCGACCAGATCATAGCGCGCCACCCGCACACCGTCGCGGTTCGCCAGCACCGGCGTATTGTCCTCAAGATCATAGAACCGCGCCCAGAGCGGCGGCGCGCCCGCATCCTCGACGAGCCGCCGGTCGAAATCGGCATTGTGATACAGGTAGGACGCCTCGCCCTCGAGCGGCACGGTCTCCAGGCGCACGCCGTCGATCTGCACCGCGCGCAGCCAGCCGGCCGCCCCGGTCATGCTGGCGATCACTTCCGGCGACGGGTCCGGAATCGACATCAGGTAGTTCAGGATCTCGACCGTCTCCTGCGAGACGATGGCCGGAAGCTCGAAGCTGCGCCCGCCCATCGGCGCCAGCGTCACCGGATCATACTGCCCGGCCCAGCCGGTCAGCGTCTCGCCCTGGCGCACTTGCAGCCGCAACAGGCAATCCTCACCCCGCACCAGCGCCGCCGTTGCCGCCGCGCGCGTCTCGGCATCAAACGCATCGAACGGCGCCCCGGCGTCGGAAATCCGGCGCAGCAGGGTCAGCGGGCCGGAGAACACCTCATCCGCCACCGTGAGGCGCGCCTGGTAGGCCACCGCAGCCGGTACGGAGTGCGGCCAGCCTCCGCAGCTTTCGAACTGGTGGCGCAGGAGATAGTCCAGCCCGCGCTTTGCCCCCTCGCGGTAACGCGGATCACCGGTCACCCCGAACGCGCCCACCAGGTATTCGATCTGTGTAAAGACGTTCCGGTTGTCGAAGCTGCCTTCAACCGCGCCCTTCTCGGCCCGCAGCTGCGCCACATCCTCGGGGCTCATCACCTGCAACGGATCACGGTTCTGCACCCAGCCGCCATGATCGCGCTGCATCAGCAGGATGTTGTCGGCAATCGCGCGCACATCGCCCGGGGCATGGCGCGCATAGTCGGCGCCGCGCTTCAGCTGCCAGTGGTGAACCGCATCTTCGAACCCGTCCAGCGGCAGGCCCGGCGCCGCCGCGCACCCGGCCAGCCCGAGCAG
>JBGSOU010000593.1:0-3903 GCA_041739025.1 Hyphomonas sp. | reverse complement strand
CAGGGCGGCAGGCTGGCGGGTGTTTCGCGCGCAACCGGCCCGGCGTGCACGGCGCCCGCCAGATCGCCGAAGCGAAGTACACCGTCATCACCCCCGGAAAATGGCAGGGCCTCGGCCGCATTCCGGCACAAGGCATACCAGGACTCGTCGTGATAGCCCGACGCGCCCTCGCCATCGCCGCCATACCAATGGCCTGCGACCAGCAACCGGTCCTGAGCCCGCGTCAGCGCAACATAGAGAAGACGCCGATGTTCCTCCCGGGCCTTGGCCTCGGCCATCAGACGCGCCCGCTCAGATGGTTCGATGTCCGTTTCCTTGCGCGGGGACCAGACCACGGCGCCGTCCACGGCGAGCAGCGCCTCGCTTGTCAGTTTCGGCTTGGCCGTGGTGTCCGGCAAGATCACGATGGGTGCCTGAAGGCCCTTGGCGCCATGTACTGTCATCACACGGACTTCACCGCCTGCTTCAGCCAGATCACGCTTGATCTCGACGGGCATCGCTTCAAGCGCAGACACGAACAGTTGCAAAGATGAAGGTCCGGAACTGTCATGCGCCAACGCGCGCGACAGGAGGGCCTCAATGGGGTCCCGGGCGGGTGTGCCCAGCCGCGCATTGAGCTTTTCCCATCCGGTCGATCCGGTTTCATCCGGAAGATCCAGAACGGCTGACAGAAATTCGAATGGCGGCCAGGCGGCCCGCTCGATCAGCCCCAAGAGGAAGGTCCGGACCCTGACGATCTCCGGCGCCGTGCTGGTGAGGACACGGGCCCACAGGCTTTCGCCTTGCTGACGGCCAACCGCGAGCGGAAAGAGGAAACGGTCATCGTCAACAAGGCCGCCAAAGGGGCCGCGCAGGATCTCGGCCAGCGTCAGGTCTCTGCCCGGCAAGGCCGCAAACCGCATCAGGTTGAGGCAGTCTTGAACGCCGATATAGTCCGCCAGCCGCAAACGGTCAGCGCCCGCGACCGGCACGCCATTGCTTTTCAGCGCATTGATGACCGCCTCGAACAGGCCGCCCCGGCGTTCGCGCACGAGCACGAGCACATCGCCGGGACGCGCAGCCCGGCGTTTGCCATCGCGCGCCCAGACAGAGGCGCCGCCTGACACCATCTCCTTGATCGCCTTCGCGATCGCCTGAGCCAGCCGAACTTTCGGAGACGTCGTGCGCAGCGCGTCGAGCGGCCGGGCCCAGGCATCCGTTTCCGGTTCGGGCTCCTTAGGAATCACCGGCCAAAGCTCGACAAGACCCGGCTCGTTCCAGCGCCGCGCCGTATGCGCAATCTTGTCGGCCGTCATCGGGCGTTGCCCGCCGAACGGAACGTCGATCACTGGCGCCGCATTCCAGACCGTATCGACGAAGTTCAGGATTTCAGGGCTGGAGCGGAATGACATCCGCATGTCCGCTTGCGCGACCTTCGGGTCGCGCTTGATCAGGTTGCGGGTCTCGTCAAGGAAGCGCGCCGGGTCAGCGCCCTGGAAGGAATAGATCGACTGTTTCTCGTCGCCGACCATGAAGATCGTTCGCGGATCCTGCAGGCGCTCGCGGCCCTGGCCGGCGGTGAATTCCTGCGTGAGCGCGCCGATCAGTTCCCACTGGGCCGGACTCGTGTCCTGCGCTTCGTCGAGCAATACGTGGCTGAGGCCGCCATCGAGTTTGTAGAGCACCCAGTTCGACAGGCCTTCCGAGGCAAGCAGGTCGCGCGTCCGCTCGATCAGGTCATCGAAATCCAGCGCGCCGCGCCGGATCTTGCCTTCGTCATAGGCAGCAATGGCTGGCAGGCCGAGCTTCAGAAGCGCCGATGTTCGCGCGAAGGCTTCGGCCCGCTTCAGGTCTTCAGAAAGTCTCTGTATGCGGACCGTCTCACGCCCGGGCGTATCGGCTGTCGCAAACAGATCTGCGACGAGCGGCGCCGCATCGGCGACACCTTTCGTGTACGGGTTCCTGGCCCGCAGGCACCCAGAAATCGTGAAGAAGGCGGACTTGTAGAGCGCGAGCGCAACGCGCGCATCTGTTGCGGCGAGAACCTCGCGCAGCAGATCAGCCAGCTTCTGATCTGTCACCTTGCCGCTTCCGAGGGCGAAGATGGCGGTCTTGACGTCTGCCCGTGGAAGATCGGCGCCCATCGCCTGCTTGACGAGTGCATCAGGCGACTGGGCGGGCGGCTTGATCAATTGCGCAAGCGCCGCATCTATCCGGGCTGGTTCATCATCGTGCTGCGCCGAGAATGCCCTGAGCAGACTGGCGCTGCTTCGAAGCGAATCCAGCGCGCTGCTCGCGCCGTCGCGGCCCGCTTCCCGAGAGATCAAGGCCAGCGCTTCGGGATCTTCATCCGCCGCCCGAAGGATCACCGCATTGCGCGCCTGCTGCCAGATGTCGCGTGCATCGTCTTCTTCCAGCTCCACAAAGCCGGGTGGCACGCCCGCTTCCAGCGGGAAGCGCCGCAGGACACGCGCACAGAACGCATGGATGGTTTCAATGCGCAGGCCGCCGGGCGTTTCGAGAGCCCGCGCGAACAAGGCCCGGGCCGCCTTGAGCTGGTCCTGCTCATAGGTCTCCGGCGCTCGGCCCTCCAGCTCCGCAAGCTGGGCGCGGAGCGGGCCGTCTTCCATCACCGCCCATTTTCCAAGCGTGTCGAAAAGGCGGGTCAGCATCTCACTGGCGGCGGCGCGCGTGTAAGTGATGCACAGAATGGAATCCGGTGCCGCGCCCGGACGGCCATCGGGCCGGCGCAGCAGGAGGCGGGCAACACGGTCGATCAGAACCTTGGTTTTGCCGCTGCCGGCATTGGCGGTCGCGAAAGCCGATGCATTGGGATTGGCGGCCAGGGCCTGGGCTTCACTGGCCTGCTTGAATGCGGCCGTCTGGGTGGGTTCAGTCATTGCCACCCTCCCCTTCGGATGTATCGCTGGTCCACTCCGCGCGCCGCGCAAGAAGGTTGTAGCCGTAATCATACTTCACAAACTGGACGCGCGGCGCGGAGGTGAACGTTGCGCCCGGCTGACGGTAGTCTGCGATCAGGCGCTTCAGGCCCTGCTCGGCATCCCCCGTCAGCTTCGCCGGCGTCAGCTCACCGTCCTTGCCCGGACCAATGGTGCGGGCATTTGGCTTGCCCTTGAACTCGACGTATTCGAGTGCGGCAACCGGCGCGGCCCGCACCTTCCGGAACCCGCCCTTGCTGGCGATCAACGCCTGCAGAGGCATCTGCTGGTCGAATCCGGTCGCGATCATCCTGTCACTTGGCGAGCTGCCGGTCTTGAAATCGACAATCGTGATCTCGCCTGTCGCGCCAATCTCGATCCGGTCGGCCTGCGCCGAGAGCGTGAAGGGTTCACCGGCAATGTCATAGTCGAGCTTGCCACTTTCCTCGTACACCACACCGCCCGCCGTATCCCGGCCGGCATGCCATTCGAGAAACCATCTCGACACGTCGTGCCAGATCGCCTTTCGGCTATGCCAGTCCGCCGCCGTCTCGCCGGCCTTTGCGAGTTCAGCATCAAGCAGGTCGACAAGCCGCGCCTCGGATCTTGCGTCATGCTCGATATCAAAACGCTCCAGCGCCTTGTGGATCGCGGTGCCCTTCAGGTTGGGCTGCATCGGCGTGTTCATCGGATCCAGCACGCGAAGCCCGAGCGCATCCTCGGCCCAGATCGAGTAGGGATCGCGTTGCAGGCGGTCCACGCGCGTGACGGACAACCGGTGCGGCCACCCCGCCGGGCGCAAGGTGGGCTTCGGCTCAGCCGAAAAGCCGGCTGGCGGCTTGCCGATCCCTTCAGCCTGAATTTCCCGCACCCAGCCGGGAAGATCCGCATACGTCCCGCTCAGCACATCATCCGCCCGGTCAAACAGCGCGCCGCGGGTCAATGTCCGCAGGCGCCAGACCCAGCGCGACGCGACAGCCGGCGC
>JBGSOU010000590.1:0-1951 GCA_041739025.1 Hyphomonas sp. | reverse complement strand
CGCGCTCTATGACTGCATCTTCGGAATGAGACCCGCCTGCCCGCCTTGCACCGCCGCCGCCATGGGCGCCGGGTCATAGTTCGCGGGAAGCACGTCAAAGATCAGGTGGTAGCGGTCCATGGTCCCGAGGTGGCGCACTTCGTGGAATTTCTGGTTATTCAGTTCGAACGCATGGCCCGCCTCGAACACGAATGGCTGGTCGTCAATGTAGAAGATCACTTCCGGCCAGGTGACGAGCGGCACGTGGATACGGTGGCTGGCCCGCAGGAGCGGGGAAATATCCTGGTGCCGGCTGATCGTGCCGCCCGGCAGCAGTTTGGCGATCTGGCAGCGCACGACGGTCGCACCGGGCGGATACAAGGCGCAGATTTCGTCAATGATCGGCAGAGCCGTGGCGCTGAACCAGTCATATCCGGCGCGGCGCGAGACATCGTCCTGCCGGATCGGGCGATCATGCGGCATGTAGAGCGCGTTTGTGTAGTACAGGAAAATCGAACGTGTCGGACGCGGCCCGGTCAGGGCGCTGCGCAGATCGTCTTCACTGTCCCACAGGGCCTCATCGACGGCCATGACGCGCTCGACCAGCGACGACACGTCAACCCGCTTCAGCATCCGGTGGGTGGGTCCAAAATCCATTCAATTTCACTCTGAAACTGGCTGGGTTATAGGCTGGCGACACATATCCGCACAAGGGAACGCGCCTTTGATCATTTCGCACCGCCACCGGTTCATTTTCATTGCCGTGCCAAAGACGGCCACCCACGCCGTCCGCCGCGCGCTGCGGGAGCACCTTGGCGAGACGGACGAGGAACAGGTGCAGCTGTTCGTCCAGAAGACGATGCCCTATCCGGAAATCGCCCGTATCCGCCACGGCCATATCCGCTGGAACGAGTGCAAGGCGGCCGTCTCGCCGGATGTCTGGGCCGGCTATTTCAAGTTCGCGGTCGTGCGCAATCCGTGGGAGCGGTTCGTGTCTTACTGCGCATTCATGTACCGGAACGAACAGCTGTTCCAAGGTGATCCTCAAGGCACGATGCGTGCGGTACTGGACGGGCCCGAGCATCGCCAGCGCATTGTCTTCCAGCCGCAAAGCGAGTTCCTGTGCGATGCGGAGGGCCAGATCATGGTGGATTTCGTCGGCCGGCACGAAACGCTGCAGGCGGACTATGACACCATCTGCGACCGTATCGGCATACCCTCTGCGCCGCTGGGCCGCGCGAACGAATCCGAACACGGCCCCTGGCGCGCGTATTATGACGACGCGCTCAAGGCGCGGGTTGCTGACCTCTACAGGCGCGATATCGACTGTTTCGGGTATGCGTTCGACTGATCCGGCTCAGCCTCTCGGCAGCGAATAGTTTGGCGACTCCCGCGTCATCATCACGTCATGCACGTGGCTTTCCTGGAGCCCTGCCCCGGTGATCTGAACGAATTGCGCCTTCGCGTGCAGTTCAGCAATCGTGCGGGCGCCGACATAGCCCATGGCCGCGCGCAGGCCGCCGACCATCTGGTGGACGATCGGATTGAGCGAGCCCTTGTAGGGCACCTGTCCCTCGATGCCTTCCGGCACGAGCTTGTCCGCGGCAGCGTCCTTCTGGAAATAGCGGTCGGCCGAGCCCCGCGCCATGGCGCCCAGCGAGCCCATGCCCCGATAGGCTTTGTAGGAGCGCCCCTGGTACAGGAACACTTCGCCGGGGCTTTCTTCGGTGCCGGCGAACATCGAGCCCATCATGGCGGTCGAGGCTCCGGCCGCGAGCGCCTTGGCGAAGTCGCCGGAGAACTTGATGCCGCCATCGGCGATGATCGGTATGCCGGAGGCTGCGGCCGCGTTTGCGCAATCTTCCATCGCCGTCAGCTGCGGGACACCGACGCCGGCCACGATGCGCGTGGTGCAGATGGAACCCGGGCCGATCCCGACCTTGACGGCGTCGGCGCCTGCATCGATCAACGC
>JBGSOU010000578.1:0-3671 GCA_041739025.1 Hyphomonas sp. | reverse complement strand
CGTGTCGCGGCTGCCACCGCCGGCACCTGCGCCGCCGCCTTCGCCGCGCCCGTCGAGCATCACGAGGGTCGCGTCAAAGCCCTGCAGCACGATCTCGGTCGTGTAGCGGTCATTGCCGTCCTTGTCCTGCCATTTGCGGGTCTGCAGCTTGCCTTCGAGGTAAACCTTGGAGCCCTTCTTCAGGTAGCTCTGCGCGACCTTGATCAGGCCTTCCGAGAAGATCGACACAGCGTGCCACTCGGTCTTCTCCTTGCGCTCGCCGGTCGCCTTGTCGCGCCAGTTCTCGGACGTTGCGATCCGCAGGTTGCACACCTGCCCGCCATTCTGGAACTGCTTCACTTCGGGGTCCGCCCCGAGATTGCCCACCAGGATCACCTTGTTCACTGAGCCCGCCATGAGGACCTCCGTTTCATCTGTTTCGCTATCGATTCGAACTCTAATACGCCCGGACTGCTGAAATGTCGCCTCGCGGGCGTGGAATTCCACCGGCGCTTTCAGCTGCGGCCAAATGCAGCCTCGACACATGTTCACACTTTGTTCTTGTCGTCAACCAGGACTCGCGCCACAGATACCGTGAAGGCTGTCCCGCCCGTATTTGTTTTGAAGAGCTCAGTAAATGCCAGACGCCCTGACCGCTTTCGTTTTTGCTGCCATGCTTGCCTTGGCCATCGCCTGGTTCGTGATCATATCGAGGGCCTTGTCTGACAAGCCCCGGGCCGAGGCATTTTTCTCCGGCAGCAAAACGCCTAAAGACAGATTATAAGCCCCTTTTCCGCCTATCTGCCCAGCGAGCCCCGAACCACCCATGGCCGAATCCCCCTTCATCCGCGTGCGCGGCGCCAAGGAACACAACCTCAAGAACATCGACGTGGACATTCCGCGCGGTGAACTCGTGGTGATGACGGGCCTGTCGGGGTCCGGCAAATCCTCGCTCGCCTTCGACACGATCTATGCCGAGGGCCAGCGCCGCTATGTCGAATCGCTGTCGGCCTATGCGCGCCAGTTCCTCGAACTGATGCAGAAGCCGGACGTGGAAAGCATCGAGGGCCTCTCGCCCGCCATCTCGATCGAGCAGAAGACCACCAGCCGCAACCCCCGCTCGACGGTCGGCACGGTCACCGAAATCTACGACTACATGCGCCTCCTCTGGGCCCGTGTCGGCGTGCCCTATTCGCCGGCCACCGGCCTGCCCATCGAAAGCCAGACCGTCAGCCAGATGGTCGACCGGACGATGGAACTGGACGACGGCACCCGCCTCTACCTGCTCGCCCCCATTGTCCGTGGACGGAAAGGGGAGTTCCGCAAGGAATTCGCCGAGCTGCTGAAAAACGGCTACCAGCGGGTCAAGGTCAATGGCGAGTTCCACGAACTGGAAGACGCGCCGAAGCTCGACAAGAAGTTCAAGCATGACATCGACGTCGTGGTCGACCGGATCGTCGTCAAGGCCGGCATGGAACAGCGCCTCGCCGAAAGTTTCGAGACCGCGCTCAGCCTCGCGCAGGGGATCGCCATCGCCGAGTATGCCGACATCGCGCCCGGCGAGACCGAGCCGAAGCGCATCACCTTCAGCGCCAACTTTGCCTGCCCGGTCTCCGGCTTCTCGATTCCTGAAATCGAGCCGCGCCTGTTCTCGTTCAACAATCCGTTCGGCGCGTGCCCCTCCTGCGACGGCCTCGGCGAACAGCTGAAGATCGATGCGGCGCTGGTTGTTCCGGACAAGGATCTCGGCCTGCTGGACGGCGCCATTGCGCCCTGGGCAAAGTCCACCTCGCCCTATCAGACCCAGACGCTGCAGGCGCTGGCCGCGCATTACAAGTTCGATCTCACCAAGCCCTGGAACAAGCTGCCCGAGACGGTTCAGGACATCATCCTGTTCGGCACCGGGGAGGAGGAAATCCAGTTCATCTACGATGACGGCATGCGCAGCTACAAGGCGAAGAAGACCTTCGAAGGCGTGATCCCGAATCTCGACCGGCGCTACCGCGAAACGGACTCGGCCTGGGTGCGCGAGGAGATCGCCCGCTTCCAGTCCGCCGCGCCATGCCCGGCCTGCGGCGGCAAGCGCCTGAAACCGCAAGCCCTCGCCGTGAAGATCGCGGGCCTCGATATCTCGCAGGCCGGCGAGTTCTCCATCCGCAAGGCAGGGGACTGGTTCGGCGGCGTCGCAAAGACGCTGACGAAACAGCAGAAGGAAATCGCGGCGCGCATCCTGAAGGAGATCAACGACCGTCTGAACTTCCTCAATGATGTCGGCCTGGATTACCTCTCGCTGGGGCGCGCCTCCGGCACGCTGTCGGGCGGCGAAAGCCAGCGCATCCGCCTCGCCTCGCAGATCGGCTCCGGCCTCACCGGCGTGCTCTATGTGCTCGACGAGCCGTCCATCGGCCTGCACCAGCGCGACAATGAACGCCTTCTGGTAACGCTCCGCCGGCTGAGGGATCTCGGCAATTCGGTCATCGTCGTGGAACATGACGAGGACGCGATCCTGACCGCCGATTACGTGATCGACATGGGCCCGGCTGCCGGTGTGCATGGCGGCGAAATCATCGCGGCCGGAACGCCCGCCGAAGTCATGGCCAATCCGAAAAGCCTGACGGCGGACTATCTGAACGGCACGCGGGAAATCGCGATCCCGAAACGCCGTCCGGTCACCAAGGGCTCCCGCAGCCTCGTGCTGAAAGGCGCCACCGGCAACAACCTCAAGAACGTGACGGCCTCGATTCCGCTGGCCACCTTCACCTGCATCACCGGCGTCTCCGGCGGCGGCAAGTCGACGCTGATCATCGAGACATTGTACAAGGCCCTCGCGCGCAAACTGAACGGGTCCTCGGATTCGCCCGCGCCATATGACAGCCTCGACGGGCTGCAGCATCTCGACAAGGTCATCGACATCGACCAGTCGCCCATCGGCCGCACGCCGCGCTCCAACCCCGCGACCTATACCGGCGCCTTCGGACCGATCCGGGACTGGTATGCCGGACTGCCGGAATCGAAAGCGCGCGGCTATGCGCCGGGCCGATTCAGCTTCAACGTCAAGGGCGGGCGCTGCGAGGCGTGTCAGGGCGACGGCGTCATCAAGATCGAGATGCACTTCCTGCCGGATGTCTACGTCACCTGCGAGACCTGCAAGGGCAAACGCTATAACCGCGAGACGCTGGACGTCCTGTTCAAGGGCAAGTCGATCGCCGACGTGCTCGACATGACGGTAGAGGACGGCGCGAAATTCTTCGCCGCCGTGCCCGCGATTTCCGGCAAGCTCGATACGCTGAACCAGGTCGGTCTCGGCTATGTGAAGGTCGGCCAGCAGGCCACCACGCTCTCGGGGGGTGAAGCCCAGCGGGTCAAGCTTGCCAAGGAACTGGCCAAGCGCGCCACGGGCCGTACACTGTATATCCTCGACGAGCCGACCACGGGCCTGCACTTCGAGGATGTGAAGAAGCTGCTCGAAGTGCTGCATGAACTCGTGGACGCCGGCAATACGGTCGTCGTCATCGAGCACAATCTGGATGTGGTGAAGACCGCCGACTGGGTGCTGGACCTTGGCCCCGAAGGCGGCGACGGCGGCGGCAAGCTGGTGGCGGCCGGTACGCCGGAAGACATCGCGGCCAATCCCGAGAGCCATACCGGCCGCTTCCTCGCGGAAACCTTCCGCCGCCAGGACGAGCGCCGCG
>JBGSOU010000553.1:0-3413 GCA_041739025.1 Hyphomonas sp. | reverse complement strand
CGCACGGTCCCCGGCGCCCCAGGCTTCGCCGGCCACCTTCTCGGCGACGAAGGCAAACCCGTCGAGCACGAAGGCGGCGACCGTGATGAATTGCAGGAGAACCTGATTGCCGGCCGTGGCGGCGGTCGAGATCAGCGTGCCGGAGCGGACGAACCAGCTGAAGGCCAGCAGCAAGGCCAGTGTACGGATCATGATGTCCCGGTTGGCGGAGAACATCGCCGACAGGCGTGCCCGGTCGAACAGGCCCTTGCGGGCGCCAAGACCGCCGCGCACCAGCCAGAGGCCAAGCGCCAGCGCTGCCCATTCGGCCATCGCCGTGCCGGCGCCGATACCGGCCGGGCCGAGATTCAGCGCCGCCACGAACCAGAGGTCGAGGCCGGCATTGATGGCGTTCAGCACGATCTGGAAGACCAGCATCTGGCCGGTCCTGCCCGTGCCCAGCATCCAGCCGGTGACGGCAATACCCATCAGATAGGCCGGGGCGCCCCAGATTCGGGCGTTGAAATAGCCTTCCGCAAGCTGTTCGACCTCGCCGGTTCCGGCAAAGGCGGAGGCCATTGCGAGCCTGAGCAGCGGCGCGATCAGCACAAGGACGAATCCGATCGCGCCGCCCAGCATCAGCGCCCGCACGAGGATGGCGTGCATTTCGCCGGGGTCCCCGCGTCCGCCCGCCTGCGCGGTGAGGCCGGTGGTGGACATGCGCAGGAAGCCGAAGGCCCAGTAGATGAAGCTGAACGCGACCGCCGCAATGGCGACGGCGGCGAGGTCCGCCTTGTCGCCGTAACGGCCCATGACCAGCGTATCGACAAGTCCCGTCGTCGCCGTGGCAGCTTGCGCCGCAACGACGGGAAGGGCGAGCGCGAGAACCTTGCGGCGGGTGAGCATGGGCAAAGCGGTAGAAGAATCCGCACCGCGCGTCACCCTCGATGCGCGTCAGAGCATCTGAGGGTGACGCATCAATGGGCCGGATGCGTAGAGTCTAATCGAGCACCACCACCTGGCGGGCCACGGTCCCCTTGTTGTTCTTCAGGTTCTGCATGGCGCCGGTGATGCCGTCGAGGCCGATCCGGTCGGAGATCAGGTCGTCGAGATGGAGCTTGCCCTGCCGGTAGAGTTCCACGAAGCGCGGGAAATCGATCCGGAACCGGTTCGAACCCATCACTGCGCCCTGCAGGCGTTTCTCGGTAACGAGCAGTTCGATGCCCGGAATCTCGATGTTCACACCCGGCGAGATCATGCCGATGATGGTGGCAACGCCGCGCGGGCGCAGCATGTGATAGGCCTGTTCGGCGGTCTGTTTCAGGCCGACGCATTCGAAGGAATAATGCACGCCGCCCTTGGTGAGTTCCTTCACCGCCTCGATCGCATTGACCTTGCCGGGGTTCACAACATCGGTGGCGCCAAAGCGGACGGCGAGTTGCAGTTTCTCGTCCGACAGGTCGACGGCGATGATCCGGCTTGCGCCGGCAATCGCCGCGCCATTGATCGCGGCAAGGCCGACACCGCCGCAGCCGACAACGGCGACCGTGGAGCCGGGTTCGACCTTCGCCGAATGGAAGACCGAGCCGACGCCGGTGATGACGCCGCAACCGATCAGGCAGGCACGATCCATCGGCATGTCCTTGTCGATCACGCACAGGGCGTTCTCGTGGACGAGGATCTGCTCGGCGAAGGAGGACAGATTCAGGAACTGGCCGACCTTTTCCTTGCCGATGGAAAGACGCGGCGCCTCGTCCGGGCGGCGTTTGAACTGATCGCCGTTGACGGTGTGGCAGACCGACATGTGCCCGGTGAGGCAATATTCGCAGACGCCGCAGAAGGGGGAGAGGATGGAGATGACATGATCGCCCGGCTTGACGGCCGAGACCATCGAGCCGACCTGCTCGACGACGCCCGCGCTTTCATGGCCGAGGATGACGGGCATCTCGGTCGGGAAGTTGCCGTCCCAGAAGTGTACGTCCGAATGGCAGACGCCGATCGCCTTGAGGCGCACGAGCACTTCGCGCGGGCCAGGCTTGGAGATGGTGACGTCTTCGATCGACAGAGGCTTGTTGGCCTCGCGCATCACGGCAGCTTTCATGGCGATGTTTCCTCCGGGTTTTGTTTTGCAGAGTGTCGCGCAAGGCGGACGTTTTGACCAGAGTGACGCGGGGGCAGTGGCGCGGTTCAGCCGGTCCAGGCGATCTTCAGGAAAAGGTGGCCGGTGATCATGGCAATGAACAGCACAAGCAGGCCGCCCCAGACCAGCATGATGGTGGCGGTGAGGCGCCAGCGTTCGGGGGGCAGGCCCTGCAGCAGGAAGGCGGCGACACCGGCAATGTTGATGCAGACGAGGTTTGTTGCGAACAGGAACAGGCCGCGCAGGGCCAGCTCGAATGCGCCGTGGGAAAAATACAGCCCGGCTGCGGCCAGCGGCGGAACGAGCGCGACCGCAATCATCACGCCGACGAGCGACGCGTTGGCGCCCTTGTTGAGGGCCAGCACACCGGCCATTCCGGAGGCCAGCGCGAGGGCAATGTCGGCAAGTTGCACCCGCGTGCGGCTGTAGAGTTCGGGGGCGAGGGGATCGAACTCGATCATCAGCCCCAGGAGCACGGTGAATATCAGCACGCTGGCCACCCCCGCGGCCAGCGTCCGTATCGCCTTCAGGCCGAGGGCCCGGTTTCCGACGGTTGCCGACATCGCGAGCGCCAGTGTCGGAGAGAGGAGCGGGGCAATGACCATCGCGCCGATCACGATGGCGACTTGTCCGCTTCTCATGCCGAGGGCGGCAATCAATGCCGAAAGGACGGTGGTCAGCAGGAATTCGAAATCCAGGGAAACCGATTCAGAGATGTCGTCGTAGATTTCGTCCGTGCTCCGGCGGTCGCGGCTCAGGAACCGTTCGAGCGCGTTCGGCGGCCGGGCGGGCGCCGGGGATTGGACCAAGTTGATGTCGAGCGCCGGAATGACCGCCTCGGTCGCGATCACAACGGCCGAGAAGGCGGGCGATCCGGAGAACCGCAGCTGCAGGGCGGTCGACAATGTCCCAACGCGATGGGCGGCGACGATGCCGGACAGTTTCTCGCGGCCTTCCGGGGAGGATTCCTGCCATACACGCCCGCAATGCGCCTGAAGGATCGCCTTCGCGTCGGCAATGTCGGCGTCCTTGACGAAAACGTCGATTAGGCGGGACGACACGGGTTCAGCCTCCCATCGCGCGCAAGGCGGTGCGGGTGGCCTCATCGGCCGGGAACAGGAGTTCGAGGCGCAGGTCGCGGACCGTGACATCTTCGCTGGTGCCGAAATGGGCAATCGTCGACAGAAAGCTGAGGGGACCGGCCGGCGTGTTGACGATCAGGGGCACCAGCGGGCGGCGCCGGACGCCGCCGGGCGATGGATGGGCAAGGCTCGCCGCATCGAGCGCGGCCAGC
>JBGSOU010000544.1:0-2506 GCA_041739025.1 Hyphomonas sp. | reverse complement strand
GAGGGCGTGGGCGTCGCCCAGCAGGGCCGAGGCCCGGGCGGCGGCGATCTCGCCGGCATGGGTAAGCGTGGCGCCGCGCGATTCGCGCTCGGCCAGCGAGACGCCGAGAAGGTCTTCCAGTTCCTTGATGCCGGCCGACAGGGTCGGCTGGGTGACATGGCAGGCTTCGGCGGCGCGGGAGAAGGAGCCGGTTTCGCCGAGGGCGACGAGGAATTGCAATTGGCGCAGGGTGGGTAGAATCATAGATATACTCTATACCTATTAGTGGAATAATCAATTTTCTTTATCTGTTGCGCTGCAGCATTTGTCCAGGCGGCTCATCGTTCACCGTGGTGAGTCGCCATCCCGTTTTTTTCCGCAGGAGACCTCCCCATGCTTGGCATTGGCCAACAGCTGCCCGAATTCAATGTCACCGGCGTGAAGCCACGCTTCATGCGTCACGAGGAGAACGGCGAAAGCGCGTTCGAGACGATCGACCAGAACAGCTTCGCCGGCCTGTGGAAGGTCATCTTCTTCTACCCGAAGGACTTCACCTTCGTCTGCCCGACGGAAATCGCCGAGTTTGCCCGCCTTGCGCCGGACTTCGCTGACCGCGACGCGGTCGTGCTGGGCGGCTCGACCGACAACGAGTTCGTGAAACTCGCCTGGCGCCGCGAGCACACGGACCTGAAGGAACTGAACATGTGGCAGTTCGCCGACACCAACGGCTCGCTGGTCGATGGCCTCGGCGTGCGTGAACCGTCGGCCGGCGTTGCCTACCGCGCGACGTTCATCGTCGATCCGCACAATGTCATCCAGCACGTCTACGTCACCAACCTCAACGTTGGCCGTAACCCGCAGGACACGCTGCGCGTGCTCGACGCCCTGCAGACCGACGAGCTTTGCCCGTGCAACCGTCCGGTCGGCGGCAAGACGCTCGAACTGGCCTGATCCGTCCGGATCCGGCCTGACCCCACCCCTCCGGCTCCGGCGCCGCTTCGCAGGTTCCCCCGACCACAGCGAAGCCTCTTGATGCCAGGGCCGGAGGGTACCTTTCCCTTTTCCTGATGCAGGAGCCGTTGCGCACCCATGTCGCTCGAAACCCTCAAGACCCTGATCCCGGACTACGCCAAGGACATCCGGCTCAACATCGGCTCGCTGGCCAATGAGACGATCCTGACGGATCAGCAGAAGTATGGCTGTTTCCTCGCCTGCGCCCATGCGGCCGGCGAAACCGCGACGCTGCGGGCGGTGGACGCCGAAGTGCGCGCCTTCCTGTCTCCTGAAGCGGTGACGGCGGCCAAGGCGGCCAGCGCGATCATGGGCATGAACAATGTCTATTACCGCGCGACCCACCTCGTTTCGAACACCACCTACCAGACCATGCCCGCCCGCCTGCGGATGAACGTGATCGGCAATCCCGGCGTGCCGAAAGCCGACTTCGAGCTCTGGTCGATGGCCGTGTCGGCGGTCAACGGATGCGGCATGTGCCTCGATTCGCATGAGGCCGAGCTGCGCAAGCATGGCATGACCAGCGAGCAGATCCAGGCTGCCTTGCGGATCGGCGCGGTCGTCAACGCGGCGGCCTGCGTGATGGCGGCGGAAAAGGCGCTGGCGGCAGAGCCCGCCTGAGCGTTACCCAGATAACGAAGTTTGAGGCCTCCGAACCCCGGTTCGGGGGCCTTGTTTTTGGGCGGGCCTGCATTGCAAACCGGTAAGGTTTGTGCGCCTTCGGGTAGACGCATCGCTTGCGAGGGGACCGATGCGGCATCGCAACACACGCCCGCAAGACCCGGAAAAATCAAAGGAAAATTATCGCCTCGTACGCGAGCGGATGATTGCTGCTCACCCGGTTCCGCCGATGAGCGCATTTTGTTCCCTTATTGGTCTTATGTGGAAATCCCTATTCCCCCAAGCGGCCCATTGAGACCCATACCCGCCCATGATAGGCCATCTTCATACATGGTTTACCCATGGCGGGGTTGAGGCAAATCCAGATAAGGACGGGCGGGTGTTTTTTTCCACCTATGAGGGCGCTATTGACGCGAAAGGGCGGGTTTCGATCCCGGCACCCTTCCGCGCCGCGCTTGGGGGAAACACCCGCGTTTTCATCTGGGTAGCGCCGGATGGATCGGGCGCGCTGGAAGGCGGCGGGGAAGCGTTGATGGAGCTGTATGCCGAGACGCTGGCCGAGTTGCCGCTGCAATCCCCGGTTCGGGAAGCCTTCGTCACCTCCGTGATTGCCGGCTCTGCGGATCTCAAGATTGACGACACGGGCCGCATCAAGTTGCCGGATGAGTTCTGCGAAGCTGCCGGCCTTTCGGGCCGGTTGCGGTTTACCGGCGCAATCGAGAGCTTCAAGATCTGGGATCCCGCCCGGTTCGAAGCCCACCGCGCCAAGCAGGCCGGCATTGCGCAGCGCCCGGATACGCTGGAAGCCTTCCATGCGGCCTATAATCAGGTGCGCAAGCGCCGGGCGGCGGCGCAGCGCGGGGAGTCCGAATGATGGCCGCCCGCACCCCCGCCC
>JBGSOU010000536.1:0-5796 GCA_041739025.1 Hyphomonas sp. | reverse complement strand
GCGTCCGGCCCGCTGGCGCGGAAAGCGAGGCGCAGGTGCTCGCGCACCTCGATGGCAATCGGCGTCGTCAGCGTGGTGCCGGCATCCGACAGGGTCAGCTTGCGCCGGCGCGCGTCGGAAGTCTCCCGCGCCCGTTCGATCAGGCCGCGCGCGTCGAGCTGGCCGATCAGGCGGGCGAAGGTGGGTACGGTCATGCCGAGGCTGGTGCGCATTTCGCTGACCGTCTGGCCGGGACGGTAGCGGGCTGCCATGAGAATTTGCAGCTCTGGCTTGCTCAGACCGGCCTTTTTGCGCGCCGTTTCACCCGCCTGGGCCAGCGCGTTGGCGCCTGCCATCAGCAAACCGGCCGCACGGTCGAGCTCCTGGTCCATCAGGAACAGGCGGGGGTCGAAAGGACGGTTCAGGTTGACGGGCACGGCCATAAGTCGGAAATGAACCTGAATACGCAGAAAGTTCAAGCGAGGAGCGTTCCAATGGCTGCCATCCCCTATGATGATCGAGACGGATACATCTGGATGGACGGCGCCTTTGTACCTTGGCGTGACACCAAGGTTCACGTGCTGACGCACGCGCTGCACTATGCTTCGGCCGTGTTCGAGGGCGAGCGCGCCTATGGCGGCAAGATCTTCCGCTCGCTCGACCATTCGAAGCGCCTGCACCGGTCGGCCGGCATCATGGGCTTCGACATCCCGTTCAGCGTCGAGGAACTCGAACGCGCCAAGACCGAAGCGCTCGAGAAGTCCGGTCTCGAGAGCGCCTATGTGCGCGCGATTGCCTGGCGCGGCTCGGAAATGATGGGCGTGTCGGCCCAGAACAACACGATCCACCTGGCGGTGGCGGTGTGGAACTGGGGCGACTATTTTGCCGACAAGATGAAAGGCATCCGCCTGACCCATGCGCAGTGGAAGCGCCCGGCGCCGGACACCGCCCCCTGCGAGGCAAAGGCCGCCGGCCTCTACATGATCTGCACCCTGTCCAAGCACGCGGCCGAAAAGGCCGGCTACCAGGATGCGCTGATGCTGGACTATCGCGGCCAGGTGGCCGAGGCGACCGGCGCCAACATCTTCTTCGTGCGCGACGGGGCACTGCACACGCCGACGCCGGATTGTTTCCTCAACGGCCTGACGCGGCAGACGACGATCACGCTCGCGAAGGCGCGCCAGATCGAAGTGATCGAGCGGGCGATCTTCCCGTCGGAACTGTCGACCTTTTCGGAGTGTTTCATCACCGGATCGGCCGCAGAGATCACGCCGGTCTGCGAAATCGGCGAGCACCGCTACAAGCCGGGTGCCATCTCCGAAGCGCTGGTCAACGACTATTCGGCGCTGTGCAACGGCAAGCTTGAGCTGGCGCTTTAACGGGGCACGCCCACCGGCCTTGCCGGTGCCGCTGCTCCCTGACGGCGGGTGCCATCAGGTCAGGATATCGCTCGCGGGGACCTTGGCTTCCCGGCGGGCGATGAAATGCGTCTCGAAGGCGACGACGAGGCAGGCGGCGATGATGATCGCAGCGCCCGCATAGACGCGCCAGCCGGGGACTTCCTGGAAGAAGGCATAGCCGAGCAGGGCTGACCAGATCAGGCCGGTATATTCGAACGGCGCGAGCGTCTGCGCCTTCGCCTTGCCGTAGGCGAGCGTCATCAGCCACCAGATGCCGATGCCGAGGAAGGCGACGCCGACCATCGCGCCCCAGGAATGCGGCTCCGGTGTCCACTTGGTGAACAGGATCATGAAGGGCAGCAGGAAAAGCGCCGGAAAGACGTTCATGAACGTCACCAGCGTCAGGCTGTCTTCCTCCTTCGTCCGCAGGCGGAGGAGCACGATGTTGAGGGCGTAGAGCACAGCGGAGATGAGGATGGCGGCGGTGCCGTAGAGGCGGTTGCCTTCCTCCGGTCCGCCTTGCGTCTGGGCGGTGGCGGCGAGCGCGGCGCCGGCGAAGCCGACCATCGAGGCGCCGATGGTGACCGGGCTCATCCGCTCGCCGAGGATGACGCGCGCAATCGGCGCGATCATCAGCGCGGCGGTGAAGCCCATGACCACGGCTTCGGCGAGCGCGATCTGCGTCAGCGAATAGAAGAAGGCAAAGGCCGAGATGACCTGCGCGAGCGAGCGCAGCGCGTGGAAGCGGATGGCCGGCAGGCCGGGAACCGGACGGCGGCTGGCGGCAAACAGGGCCACCATGATTACCGAGCCGAGGATGTAGCGCCAGGCGGTGGCGGTCAGCACGCTGGTGCCGCCGAGCATCACATGCTTCATCACGGCGTCGACGCCGCATCCGAAGATGACGCCGAAACAGACGAGGAGGATCGGATGGGGCAGGCGCATGGCTGCGGAGCCTTGGAACGCTGCCTTCAGCCCGTCAAGTCATCCTTCAGGCGGCCGAGTTGATCCCCAGCCAGACGCTGTAGGCCACATAGCCCGCCAGCATCACGCCGCCCTCGACCCGGCCGATCCGCCAGCGCGAGATGGCGGTGACGAAGAGCAGCACGGTGGCGGCGATCATCACCCAGATGTCGAGGCTGGCGATCTGCGGCGGCACGTCGATCGGCTTGATGATGGCGGTGACGCCGAGAATGCCGAAGAGGTTGTAGATGTTGGACCCGACAATGTTGCCGAAGGCGATGTCGCTGTGTTTGCGCAGCGCGGCCATGACCGAGGTGACGAGTTCCGGCAGCGAGGTGCCAACGGCGACGATGGTGAGGCCGATGATCGTTTCGGAGACGTGGAAGTCCCGGGCGATGTCGATGGCGCTGGAGACGAGGAAGCGCGCGCCGAGAATGGTGAGGGCGAGGCCGGCGACGACGAAGAAGACGTCCAGCGCGATGAGCCCGGCCGACTGTTTCGGGGCTTCGGTGACAATGCCCGACGCGGCATCGGCGGCGGCGTTCGACTGGCGCTCCTGCCGGAACGCGAAATAGATGTAACCGGCGAGCGAGGCCACGAACACCGCGCCGAGGACCGGATTGAGATGGCCATACAGGACCGCGCCGAGGCACATGGCCGTGGCCAGCGCGAGGACGATCCCGTCACGCTGGAAGGTGTCGCGGGCGACCACAACCGGGAAGATGAGGGCCGTGATGCCGAGGATCAGCAGGATGTTGGCGATATTGGAGCCGACGACGTTGCCGACGGCGATGCCGGGTGAGCCCGAAAGGGCAGCCTGAAGGCTGGTGACGAGTTCGGGCGTCGAGGTGCCGAAGCCCACCAGCGTGAGGCCGATCAGCAGCGGCGAGATCCGGAATTTCTGCGCCAGTTGAACAGCGCCGCGCACGAGCAGCTCGCCGCCAGCCACCAGAAGGACCAGGCCAAGCGCCAGAAAAAGAAGGGTCATGGGTGTGGTTTCCTTGGGGCACCGGCCCCCTCGGAGGATGCATGTGGCCCATCCCATGCGGCGGGGGAAGCGGCGTTTGAAAAAAATCCTGCCGTGAACAACAGAGCGGGTCAGGCCTTGCCGGGCTGGGGTGTCAGGCGGAGATAGGGTTTCAGCGCCGTGTGTCCTTGCGGAAACAGGCGGGCGATCTCGCCGGGGTCCTGAAGCGAAGGTGCGATGATCACGTCCTCGCCATCGCGCCAGTTGACGGGCGTGGCCACCCGGTGGCTGTCGGTCAGCTGCAGCGCGTCCAGCAGGCGCAGCACTTCATCAAAGTTTCGCCCGACGCTCGGCGGGTAGATGATCGAGGCGCGGATCTTCCGGCCGGGGTCGATCACATAGACGGCGCGCACGGTGACCTTCGGGTCTGCGCTGGGGTGGATCATGTTGTACAGCGTCGCGACCTTGCGCGCCGGGTCGGCAATGATCGGGAAGTTGACCGCGGCGCCCTGGGTCTCTTCGATGTCGCCGCTCCAGGCATGATGATGCTCGAGCGTGTCGACCGAGATGACGAGCGCCTTGGCGCCGCGCCGTGCAAACTCGTCCTTCAGCTTGGCGGTGTAGCCGAGTTCAGTGGTGCAGACCGGGGTGAAATCGGCCGGGTGCGAGAAGAAGATGACCCAGTCCTCGCCCGCCCATGTGTGGAACCGGATCCGCCCTTCGGTGGTCTCGGCCTCGAAGTCCGGGGCAGTGTCGCCGATCAAAAGGGTCATTCGTGGGTCCTGTCTCTTGATTTCTGTTGCGAAACTAGTGCCTAACGAGGCCCGAACAACCACAGCTACCTGAAGCCGCCGATGAGAATTCCTCAAAGCCGCCGGGGTCCGGTCCGCCCATGAAACGCCTCGTCCTGATGCGCCACGCCAAGACCGAACCCTGGTCTGAAGGCATTGATGACTTTGGCCGCGCGCTGACGCCGCTCGGGCATGCCGACGCCAAGCGCACCGCCGAAGAACTGGTGGCGCTGGGCTGGAGCCCGGAGCGCATTCTCGTCTCCAGCGCGCGCCGCGCCCGCGAGACCTGCGCCGAAGCGGCGACGGTGTTCACCGGCGAGAAAGTCCGCCCCATGGAGTCGCTCTACCTGACCGGCCAGCGCGGCCTGAGCGAGGCGGTGTCGCAGAATGATGGCGCCTCAACGCTGATGGTGATCGGCCACAATCCGGGACTGCATGACTTTGCGCTGTCGATCCTTCGCGATGGCGGGTCGAGTGATCATCAGGCCGCGCTGCGACTGAACGAGAAATTTCCGACGAGCTGTGTCGCCCTGTTCGAAGCGGACCAGGACGGCCCCTTCGTGCCGGCGCATTTCCGGCTGGTCCAGGTCCTGCGCGCCAAGGACCTGCGCGAAGCCGACGCCGGCTGATCTGCGCGTCCTCCCCCAAAAAAACCGCCTCCATCCGTGAGGACGAAGGCGGCTGACTGCGAAAGCTGCGGCGGGTGTGAGAGGCGGACACCGCAGCCGGGCAGTTCGTTGGCTCAGCGGTTGGCGTGCACGTCGCTGAGGTTGGCATCGCCGATGGCGCGGACGGTGTTGGTCATCGTGCGCTCGGTGCAGGCTTTGACGGCGAAGCCCTTGCCGACTTTCAAGTCCGAGTGCTCCGCTTCGCAGCGTTCGGCGACCTGATCGCGGATGTGGGTGTATTCCTTGGCGGCGCTGGCGGGTGTCGCCAGGTTGGACTTCGAATACTCGACATCCATCCGGAACGTGCTGGAGGCGGCAAAGGCCGGGGTTGCGATGGCGGTGGCGGCGAGGGCGGCGGCGATGAGGGTGCGGTACATGAGGGGTTTCCTTCCAGGATTTGAATGAGAGAGCGGGGAGAGGAAGCACCGCCGGATCAGGGGCGGCCGGCGGTGCTTCGGGTCGCTACGAGCGGAGCTCGCGGCGATTTTGACGGCGGCGGCGGCGGGCCAGAAGATCGATCCGTTCCACAGCGACCGTATCGTTTGCGGGCTTGTACCGGACGAGGGCCGTTCCGGTTTGGCGGGCAAGCGCCGCGACCGGGGCGCTTGCTTCGGCTCCGAGGTCGTTCAGTTGGGCGCGGGGGGACATGATCAATACTCCTTCGTTTTGCTGGTTTGCTGTTTCGTTGTGTCCTTGGCGGGCTCATCCCGCTGCCGGTAAAAACTAGATAGCCCGGATCATATCGTTTTTCAATACGGAATTATCGAAAAAAAACAAATGTAAGCAAAATCAAGGCACTTTGCGCATTGAAAAACGATAATAGCGACCGAAGCGGGGCGGCGACGGTTATTATCGATGGTCAATATGGGTTGAGGATCGGTGGGGGCGCGTCGCCCGAAACCGGATCGCAGGCGCCCCCGGTGCGCTAGGAGGCGTGGGTCAGGTCGAGGTCCAGGGTGAGCTGGCGCGAGACGGGAGGCTTTCGGACATCCCGCAGGCCGGCGGACACACGGCGGCGCGGGCCGGTG